>JAGLTP010000156.1 GCA_023135215.1 Candidatus Heimdallarchaeota archaeon | reverse complement strand
ATAATCTTTATGATGCTTTACATCAGAATCCGTTCTATAAAGGATTATCAGCGCCAAAATCTTTTGATGTGAGATATTTGACAGAGGACATTCCAACAGGTCTTGTTCCTTTTTCTGAACTCGCTAAAACTGTTGGTGTTGATACATATCATATTGATAGTTTAATAAAAATGGCATCAGAAGAGTTAAGCATTGATTTTAGAAGTGAAGGAAGAAATCTCTATAGATTAGGACTTAATGCAAAAACAATTTTTGAAGATTTGGAAAAGATAACTAAAATTGAAGAAATAACAAATTACAGGATGGTATCTGGAGAAACCTAAAATGAAAAAAATATTAGGAGCTTGCATTGGAGATTGTGTCCATATTGCAGGAATTCATAGGTTTCTACAATTAGCTGAAAAACAAGGTTATGAAACAGTTTTCCTAGGACCTGCAATAGAAATTGAACAAATCATCGATTCAATTAAAGAATTTAATCCTGATATAGTGGGTTTAAGTTATAGATTAACTCCTGAAGCAGGAATTAAAGTTTTAAAACAACTAAAAAGTAGAATTACAGAAGAAGGATTAAGTGAAAGGGAATTTGTTTTAGGAGGATTACCAGAACTAATTCAGATGGAACGAAAAAAGGGATTTTTCAATGCGTATTTTCAAGGAGATGATACAGAACAAGCAATATCTTATCTTAGAGGAGAGGTTCCAGAAGATAGATTCGTAATACTTCCTCAACAGATCATAGAACGAATAGATTCTAAGAAACCTTTTCCTGCTTTAAGGCATCATTTTGGATTGCCTTCTTTAGAAAAAACAGTTAAAGGAATTAAGAAGATTGCTGAAAGCAAATGCCTAGATATTATTTCTTTAGGAACTGATCAAAACACCCAAGCACATTTTTTCCATCCAGAAAGGATGAGTTCTGGGAAAGGTGCAGGCGGTGTTCCAGTACGAACAAGAGACGAATTTAAACAACTATACCAAGCTTCAAGGATAGGAAATTACCCCTTGATGAGAACTTATGCAGGAACAGATGATCTGATTGAATTAGCTCAGATTCATGTTGATACGATACACAATGCATGGGCTGCAATCCCTATTTTTTGGTTTAATAAAATGGACGGTAGAGGTCCGATGGATTTGAAGTCCTCAATTAAAGCCCATCTTGATGCAATAAAATGGCATGCAGAAAAGAACATCCCTGTTGAGATACTTGAATCACATCATTGGTCGTTGAGGGATTCAACTGATGAGGTTGCAATAGCTGCAGGATTTTTAGGAGCACTAATATGCAAAGAATTAGGAGTAAGAACGTTTATTTCACAATATATGTTTAACACACCTCCTCAAACCAATCAGAAAGATGATTTAGCAAAAATGTTTGCTCAAAAAGAATTGATTGAATCTCTACAAGATGATAAATTTACAATCTATACTCAAACAAGAACGGGCTTATTTAGTTATCCTATTGACGTAGATATGGCAAAGGGACAACTTGCTCAATCAACAATGTTACAGATGCAGCTCAATCCTCATATTGTTCATGTCGTAAGTTACAGTGAAGCAAATCATGCTGCAACTCCTGAGAATGTTATTGAAAGCTGTATGATAACAAAGCAGGTAATTGCAAAATGTCTTGAAGGGCAAGCTGAAATGAATTGGGATCCTTATGTTCTTAAAAGAAAGCAAGAGTTATTTGAAAAAGCAGTAGTTATAGTTAATGCAATAAAATCTATCGGATCAGTATTAGATCCAAATGTTCTTTATGAAAGCATAAGTAGAGGATTATTACATGCACCTCAACTTGATTCTTACATAATATCTTCTAGGAAATCGATAGTTGAACAAATTAAATGAAGAAACTAGATTCTGCCTAAATTAATTTTCCTTTTAAGATTTCAGAGTTTTCAAGATATGAAGTAAAAGACAAACGCTTGAAGTTTAACATCCGAATTTCGCTTTGTTTTGTTAAATAGCAATGGTTAAAACTCAATTCGGGAATCACTTTCTATGAAAAAAGGTTTAAAAATATTCATCATCAGTTTCAGCATTATTCTTACTATTGGTATTGCATTCTTCAGTACTGTATTGTATTCGTATAAGAAGATTGATTATTCAATTGGAGATACTTCGTTAGATGTGAATATAGACGCCATCTTTTTAGATTTCACAGGTTTTATAACAACAGAGACACCATTAGAGATTGTTAATGGAGGTCTTTACGCTTTTCAAGATCTTACTATTACCATAAAAGTATACGGTCAAGATTTCTTAATTAGTAGTCTTGACGGAATTCTTTTAGGTGAAGGAGAAAATTCACTAGGAGATATAAAAGCTAAAGAAACTTGGTCTGGAATAATTGAAGTTAATGTTACAAAAGAAATTTCCATCTTAGCAATTCAAGATGGAGAGCTGAAAATAGATATAGATATAAGTTTAAAGATTTCCTTCTATCTATTCAGATATAATTTTGATTATACAACAACACAAGTAATTGAATGGGATTCTCCATTTGGAATATAACTCTGAAAAGTTTTAAACACTCTTCTGTTCAATTCTCTATTGAGATCCTGTTTTTATAAATAATTCTTTTACGTCATTTTGAGACAGATAGAACACAATAACTAAAGGAAATAAGAAAATAAGTAACAGAGCAGAAGTAATCATTGCAAAGAGTCTCGCAGCATTAAGTTTGAATAGTAAGCCAATGCCACTGAAGAGAGAGAAAGTTGCTATAATTGTGAATACAATTCC
>JAGLTP010000155.1 GCA_023135215.1 Candidatus Heimdallarchaeota archaeon | reverse complement strand
TGGATTTTCTTATTCATAGCAAGTATTATCCCTCTTGTGCTAACCAAGGTTCCTAATGTTAGAGATCTTTATGTTCATGCTTTAGTATTGGTTCTTCCTATAATTGGAGTATTGATTGGCATATTTACACTTTTAAAAGTACAAGATAAAGAGAGAAGAGAAGTAACCATTGTTATTATAGCTTCAATGGCTCTTCTTCTAAGTTACGAAATTGCACGAGAATTATTTTCGGGACCATCTGAAGGTTTGTATTATGGTAACTGGGTAATTCTCTGGATAAGTGCATACTTTCCTTTCTTATTATATGGTTTAAGAAGGATAGTAAGAGATTTCAAATTTATTACAAGAGCAGCATTAATTATTGGGATAGGAGTTACAAGTATCACAACGGTTGTAGTAGCGCCAATAATGTCTTATTTCTTCAAGAGCATTGGTTCATTGGGAACTTCATTTGATGTAAGAGTGCTAATAATAATAATGATTGTGGATTTCATCGCGTTTTTTGTTCTAAACGTTCTACTTGTATTATACATTCAACAAAAATATGGATATTATTGGATACTATTAGTTATCGGTTTTGGGATTTTTATCTTCCGTGATTTAGCTTCAGCATACTCATTAATGTTTGAAACATCATATCCCGATGCGGTCATTCATGTGCTAAATCTGATTTTTTATTCAACAATGGTAGTAGGTTTAATTACTCTTTTAGATCCAGATTTTGATCTTCGAGCAATTAAAGATTTAGACATTGAGAGGCAGTTCTACAAAGCAAGATACGAGGAGCTACAAACCCTCTCAAAGGATCTAATAACAGTTACTGAATTATGGTTTCATGATTTGAAAAACGATATGAATGTAATTAATAATGCTAAAGAATTCTTTGATGAAACAAAAGATAACAAATATTTCGAAATGATAATGAAACGAGTAAATCTCATAGAAGAGAGATTAGTATCATTTCAATCTCCCTCAAACATTCTTGATTCTTTAAAAATCCAACCTATACCAATCGATATTGTTGAAGGAATCTATAAAGCTTATGACAATGTAACTGTCAAACTACCAGATAGTTCAATAAATGTCAAGGCAAATAAACTACTCTTTCCTATTATTCTGAATATCGTTTATAATGCTTTTCAACATGCAGGTAAAAATACAGATGTCTCTATTGAAATATTTGAGGGAACAGAGAAAATAATTGTAGAGATAAAAGATAATGGAAAAGGTATTCCTGACGATATCAAGGAGAAAATTTTTCAAAGAAGTTTCTCATTAAGTGAAGAAGAATCTTCAGGTTTGGGTTTGTACTTGGCAAGATTAACAATAAACAGTTATGGTGGAAAAATAACTGTTTCAGATAATGAACCTACTGGTACAATATTCAGAATAGAATTACAGAAAATAGTGACTGCTGAGAAGAACTAATCCGGCCAAACTCTTTTTTCTAATTTTGTTTCACACTTTCTACAGACTGTTTTTTCAGTTTGAGGATAACCATATTTGTCTGTCTCTGTTATGTTTTTAATTGCTTGACTACAAGTAAAATCTAGTTTACAGTATGGACAGTGAAAATAGGAATTTTCTCTTTTTTTAGTTGGTGATAATATAGGTCTAGGACAAAAAGATGCTTTTATCACCTTCTTACAATCACAACGTAGATGGCTTCCTACGACAGTCACAAGGTTTTCTAAATCCGGTAAAATAAAAAACTTTAGTTGAAGAGAGAAAAATAGAAGTGTTAGATGTGAATATCTATCACCAATGGAGCAAATTCCTGTGCAACAAAATTGAGAGGTATCCCAAAGTATATCGGTGTAGCTAACACTTCAACAGTCAGAGAGATAGTACCACCTGTGGAAATTGTAGTTATATCAGCAGCTTCGAAAACCAAAACAAATTCCAAATTTTGTGATTCACCTAGTTTAATCGTAACCTGCTGTGGATCTCCATAAACTGAACCACCTTTTTTCACAGTTATGTCTAATCTTACCGATTTGGGCATATAACCTAGTGATGGAGTTGACAAAGAGGAGGTAATGGTAGCTGATTCATTGTTACTTGCTATATCAAAAGCTGGAGTACCTATTACAAACTCACTTGATTTTGCTTCAAAGTCCTTGTAGCTTAAATACACATCTACTCCTATAACTATCACAGCTGCTATAATGAGTAGAAAAAAGACCAGAAATACTTTAGTTCTTGTTTTCATAGATAAGAAATGAATTAATGAAATTTAAATATTCTTAAATGGAAAGGGATGAATCTCTATTCTGGGATAAACAAAGTTTTTAACTACGTCTGAATAAGAAAAACTATGGCACATAATTTCGGTATTATGACTGATTCAGGAGCTGAGTTTAGCTTAGAGTATAAGAAGAAGCATGATCTGATTCTTATTCCCACCAGAATCATGATTGATGATGTGGAATTCATTGATCGAGAAAACATCACAAGAGAAGAAATGATTGATAAAATGATTAATGATAAAGCTAAAACATCTACATCTGTAGCTCCACCTGCTGATTTTCATAGGATAATTGATGATTCTCTTAAGAAATACGATAAAGTGCTTTACATAGCTATAAGTTCGAAAATGTCAGCTACTTATCAAAATGCTATTTTAACCGCAAGAAAAATAGATCCTGATCGTTTTTTTGCTTTCGACACACAGTCAGTTTCATGGGGGATGTCGTTATTAATCGATCATGCAATTCTTAGAAGAAATCAAAGTATAGCTCTCGAGAAAGTTATAGAAGAATTAAATGAGATGATAAAAAGCTTGAAGCTATACTTTATAGTAGACACCCTCGAATATCTACGACGAGGTGGAAGAATTGGAGCTGCTAAGAGTATGCTAGGAAAACTCATAGGAGTTAAACCTATCTTGACAATAGAAGATGGTGAAATCAAACCAGAAGACACTGTTAAAGGTCTTGAAGCAGGATTCGAGTTTTTTGAGAGTAAATTGCAAGAATTTACAAAAGATTATACAAATTATAATTTTGCTACTATCTTTGGAATCGAAACTCAAGAGTTCAAAAAATTCGCAGAGGGCTTAGCAGACAAATACAAGCCATTAAAATTCTTCTATGAACCTATTGGAGCAAATATAATAAGTCATGCTGGACCATTCGTATTTGGTATTGGTATCGTTGAAATACCTGATGATGCATTAATGTCCTACAATTAACTGGCAATCCAAGATTAACCTATAACATCTTTTTCTCTTCTTTTATGCACAAGAAATAAAAATTACTTATTAACTTCTTACTTGTGACTTCTAATATTTCAAATTCAGACGATATAATAAATTTAGAAATGAAGAGATTGAATCAAATTTTAACTCTCCTTCTGGATGAAGTGTTGAACAGTTCTATCGATAAGAGAGACCAACCATTGGAATGGAGTATAAATCACATGTTTTCTTGTTCACAATTAGCTAAGCTGCTAGCTCACAAAAGAGGATTAAACATAGAGTTGAGTGGTATAGCAGGTGCAATCCATGACTTAGCTATCATTAGAACTGGAATTTTCAAGGATCACGGTCCTTTGGGTGCTCCAATGGTCAAAGAGTTCTTAGAAAATTATAACTCAAATTTTGGTCAAGAAACAGGTGAAATTAGGGAAGAAGAGATAGAATTAATTGTTACAGCCACTAACCTTCATACAAACAAGAAAAACTACTCAGATGATAAATTCGTAGAGCTAATCAAAGATGTTGATTCGCTTGATAGATTTCTTCATGGTATGGATACCTATAACTTCTACTCTGTAAGAACTGAAAGGTCTTTACAAGATTTGGACATAGAGTTTGTCAAATTTAGATGATTTTTCATCAAATGAATATTTTTTTTTACTTTATTCTTCATTTCAAATCAAAAATTTCTCAACAATCACTCCTTTTTAAGTGAGGTTTGAATGTCCAATTCTTTAGATGGTAAAACTGCTGTTTCAATTGGCAATTCTTCTGTTTCTCCACCTATACTAATTCCTTTATCCTTTAATAGAGCCCAACCGAAATATATGAATGGTATTCCTGAATTGAACTCAATCAGGCTGTTGAAGAGTAAAACATCTACTAGATTTCCTATTGGCCTTATACCTGCTGCAAACAATGTTATTTCCATAGCAAAATGAACTAAAACACCAACTAAAAACAAGTAACCTAGCTTTTTCCAAGTAAGATCTTTGAATGGTTCCCAAATGAATTTCAAAACTATTAAAAGGAGATATCCTCCAACTACCATTCCAATTTGCAACCATCTACCTCTGGTCATTTGTCTAACAATATGGATAGTAGTATCGCTCATTGGTAGAACTCTTGGTAATAATCCTATGACAAACCATCCCGTGTAAAGCAAAATGGTCCAATAAAGCATTTTTCTCCAGCTTTTGGCGCTAAACATGACAGCAGCAAAGCTAAATTCAATCATTCCATAAGTGAATGAAAAATAGATAAGGAATGTTAAAGGCGTAAATCCCTCGGGAAGAGAATATATTATTCTTGTAGGAGGATCATGAACAGTATACCACAAAACATAATCAAAAAGAAAAACTACCACTGCTCCAAAGAGCCCGAAAAGCCATTGTAGAATATATTTTTTCCTAATTAGAATTATCATCCAAATAAAACAGAATATAAGATCAAGAATGATGAATTCTACACCAAAAATTCGAGTAACATCATGAACCATTGAAGCATTTATGAAATTCAGTTAGTTATAAGTTTTATTTTTTACTTGGTAATTACATGAGATTGTTTATTAGAAAATCTGCCCATGAAGCAGGTAAGAATTCAAGTATTCTTCTTTGTTGATTATTCTTTACTCTGTATCTTATCTTTGGTTTTCTCTTATGAATTATTTTGTAAATTTTTTTAGCAATAAAAATAGGATCAGAATATTTCTCTTTCTCAAGAATAGGTATCAATCGACTAAAAATGTCTTGAAAATCTGCGCTTTCAGAATACTTCTGATAGACTTCTTTAGTAACCTCAATGAAACCGGTTCTCATTGCTCCAGGTTGAATTATTACTACTTTTATTCCAAAGTTTACTAGTTCTCTTCTCAATGAATCGGAAAAAGCTTCTATTGCATATTTACTCATAGAATAAGGGCCATTGAAAGGAAAAGATATACGAGCAACTTCAGAGCTTAAATTGATTATTTTACTTCCTTTATTCTTTAATAAGGGGTAGAATGCTTGAGTAACTCTAGCATATCCTAAAACATTGATATCCATAATACGTTCAATTTCTTCGATATCCATTTCAACTAGAGGTCCTCCCACAAATATACCTGCATTGTTTACCAATACATCTAAACCATCGCAAAACGATTCAACCTTCTTTAAAGCTTCATTAATGCTATCTGAACTTTTAACATCCATAAGAACTGGGAGGATATTCTTTCGATTATCATATTTTTTTAGCCCTTCTGCGACGAAATCTGTAGCTATAACAGTTTCTCCCTTCTCAGCTAGAAATTCTGTTATTGCTTGACCAATACCTGAAGCTGCACCAGTCACTAAAACTGTCTTTTTCTCCTTCTTCATGGGAACACCGATTGAAGATATTCAAAATGAGACTAACTTATAAAATTAATGGAAATTGAAAAATGAGGTTTATTTTTTGAAATCATCAATCCATATTTGCATAGGTGAATCCCCTCGATTTGCCCAGCTATAATATGGAATAGCTGTTAAAGTATTGAAACCAAAATCCTTTGCTTTGATTGATAGTATGCCATTTAGAATATCCGTTTGTTCAATCTTAAAAGGTTGATCTAGATTGATTTCAGCTGAAGGTATATTATGAGTAGGATTATCTATACCTTCAAAACAATAAACTAAAGGTCCTCTTGTCAACGCGATTTTTGATTTGTTGTTCTTTACTTTTGGATGAGAAAGCTGTTGTTTGACTCTTACAGGGAAATAAATTTCAATTTTATTATTAACTTTCCAACTCTTTTGAATAGAAATGTAATAAGAATCATAGGGAGAATAACCTGATGCCGTCTGAACGTTCTCCTTCGTAGGTTCTTCAATTTCCATCTTTTGACCATTAACTACGATTTCACAATCTCTAGTCCAGCTTGGAATTCGAAGATTTAGTGTGAATCTATATTTTTCTTTGTTCTTAATGTTTATACGAATATTACCTTCCCAAGGTAATTCAGAATTCATGGTAATCTGAACAGGTTTGTCTGCTTTTCTTCCCATTTTTAATTCTATTTCGTTTCCAATGTATTGGTGTATCCATACTTCATTAACTTTAGAAGTATAGATGAATTTACCAAGCTGAGCTAGAGTTCTTGAAATGTTAGATGGACAGCAAGCTGTTTTATACCACTCTTGTCGTTCCAATCCTCCTCTCGATTCAAGTGGATTTGAATAGGCATATGATCTTCCATCCAGAGACATTCCTGGTAAAACTGCGTTATATAATTGCCATTCAATCAAATCAGCATACTTAGGATCTCCCGTACTGAGTAACATTTCCCAATTCCA
>JAGLTP010000154.1 GCA_023135215.1 Candidatus Heimdallarchaeota archaeon | reverse complement strand
ATACTTCGTCCTCTGATTAGAAAATATCTTATCAGAAAATCTCCCTATTACAAAACAAACATCAAAAGGACGCAAATTAAATAAAGGTCCCTTCTGCTTATTCCTTTACTGGATGCAATATAGCATTGTAAGCTAAGTGATTTCGATGAAAGTACTAATACTAGGAGGAACACATTTTCTTGGAAGGCATTTCGTTGAACAGGCCTTGAATCTAGGTTATGAAGTCTCCATATTTAATAGAGGAAAATCTAACAAGAATCTTTTCCCAGAAGTAGAAAAATTAGTAGGAGATAGAAAGAAAGGAGATTTAGATTCTCTTAAAGGAAGAAATTGGGATTGTGTAATCGATACAATAGGTTACATGAAGAATTTAGATCAAGTAGTTGAAGAATCTACTCAATTACTAAAAGATAAAGCTGAGCATTATACATTTATTTCAAGCATAGAAGCTTATTCTGAAGTCAAACCCAATTTTGATGAATCCACTCCTACTCGTTTAGATGAGAAGAAAACTCTAGCTACAAGATATGGGGTGAACAAAGCGTTAGCAGAAAAAATCGTAACCGATACTTTTGGTTCCAAAGGACTCAATATCAGAGCTGGATTGATAGTTGGTAAATATGATAAAACAAATCGCTTTTCATATTGGGTTGCGAGGATTGCTAAAGGAGGGGAGGTTTTGACTCCTGTTGGTCCCGAATATCCTATTCAGATTATTGATGCTGCTGATATAGCTCGATGGATTTTCAAGATGATTAGCCATGGAAAGGGAGGAGATTACAATGTTACAGGACCCGATTACAAACTAACAATAGGTCAAATATTAGAAACCTGCAAAGAAGTTAGTGGAAGCGACGCTGAATTCACTTGGGTTTCTAATGAATTTTTATTAAAGAATAAGTTAGGACAATGGCGGGAAATTCCTTTCTGGTCTTCAAATGAACAACTATTGTATATGGTAAACAGCTGTAATGTTGAAAAAGCAATCAAAGCAGGATTGGAATTCAGACTACTTAAAGATACAATAGAAGACATTCTAGAGTGGGAAAAAATAGCTCCAACAAAATATAATTACAAATTTGCTGGAGGATTAAATCCAAAAAAAGAGCAAAAACTTCTTCAGAAATGGAATGAAGAGAAGAATTGAGTTTTTTATTTTCTCATCTTCTTCATCATTTTCCTTCTTGCTTTATCTTCCTTATTAATGAAGATTTCAATTGAGGATCCATGACTCTTGAACATGTTCATATTTCCAGCTTGAAATGCACCAAATAGTTCTCCTGCTAATTTCTCTGCTTCATCTCCTGGATAAGATTTCACATATTGCCAGATGTGCACAGCTTCTAAAGGTATAACCCAATTTTTCTCCCCCATCATCCCCTTCTCCCAATAGGTTATTACTGAACCTTTTCCTTTGTATTTATCCTCTCTAGCTTTGACTTGACTGTCATTAAAATCTTCATCCCATTTTATGCCTTTAGCATAGGAAGTTTTCTTAATTTCCTTTCGCATATATGAAGCCTGTTTCATGATTGCTGCAACTAAAACTCCGTATTCCACTGCTCCTTTGTTAGTGAATTGATAATCTGCAAATTTATTGGAGATGAATTTGAAATTTTCAGATTTTAATTTGCTCTTTTGATGATCTTGCAGGTTTTTATAATGACCTAATGCAATCCCAGCAACTAGATCTTGTTCAAACTTCTGAATCGAAGCCTCGTCCAGATTCCCAACAATTACGAGTCCTATTTGTTCTCCTCTGTCAATTTTAGTAGGTTTTGTTAGAAGTACAGCTACGTTCTTAGCTACTCCTTGTTGATCCACAACCACTAATGGAACTGGATTTACCAAGTAATCGCTTAATGCGTATGATAATTTTCCAAATGCAAATTTTGCCAATGATGCCATTTTCTTTCCTCTTAAAATTTTGTTAACCAGCCC
This sequence comes from Candidatus Heimdallarchaeota archaeon, assembly GCA_023135215.1. Next base: position 5,196 of record JAGLTP010000154.1, on the reverse strand, counting down.
TAAGAGTTCTCTAATAAATATTTAAAGTTATCGTAGAACCTCGTAAAATGCATTTGAAAGTAAAGACAAATGATAAGATATAGTTACATTTTATCTTCTTGTTTTACAAGTATTCAATTGCTGGTAAGAGTTCCCCTTTCATAACAGCAAGTGAAGCTCCTCCACCGGTGGAAACAAATGCTATATCTTTTTCAAAATCAAACTTCTCAAATGCGGCAGCTGAATCTCCTCCTCCTACAAATGTTGTTATGTTATTAACAACAAGAAACTGAGCAAGCTCTCTTGTCCCGTTTTCGAACTCCTTCTGTTCGAATATCCCCATGGGTCCTGTCCAAAGAACCTCTTTAGATTCTCCTAAAACTTTAGTATATTCTTTAATAGTCTTTGGACCAATATCTGCTCCTATCTGTCTTTTCCTTATTTCTTTAGTTGAAACAACCTCAACTGGTATGATTCTTCTCAAATCTTCTGTGACAACTACATCTGACGGAAGATAGATTTTTGTTCCTGCTTCATTTGCTAGTTGAATATATTCCTTCACTGTATCTATGTAGGCTAAATCCTTATCAGACATACCAACTTCATACCCTTGAGCTAGAAGAAAAGTGAAAGCAATTGATCCACCAATAAGAATATTGTCTGCTAAACCTATCAGATTTCTAATAGCCGGTAATTTATCCTCAATCTTAGCTCCCCCAATTATAGCTGTCATTGGGCGCACAGGTTCAGCAATTGCGTGAGAAAGAAATTTCAGTTCTTTTGCCATAAGAAAACCTATGGCTTTCTCATCAACAAATTTAGCTACTCCACAAGTGCTTGCATGCTCTCTATGGGCAGTTGCAAAAGCATCATTGATGAACACATCTGCATAATTTGCTAACTCTCTAGCAAATTCGTCGTCATTCTTTCTTTCCTCAGGATGGAATCTTGTGTTTTCTAGTAATAATATTTGTTGTTGATTTAGCTTATTTGCCATAGATTTAACTTCGTTTCCTACACATTCATCTACTTTGTAAATTCTGTATAATGGGAGCAATTCTCTTAATCTTCGTGCTACAGCATCAAGTCTCAATTCATCAACAATTTTCCCTTTAGGTCTTCCCCAATGGGACATTATTATAATTTTGCAGTTCTCATTTAAAAGATAGTAAATTGTAGGAAGAGTATATCTGATTCTTCGATCATCAGCTATATTACCATCAGAATCTAGAGGTAGATTATAATCAACTCTTACAAGTACTCTTTTGTTTCTAACATTAAGATCAGTAATTTCGTTTTTCTCTTTAAATTTGAGTATATTAGTCATGTCTCTTTCTTGAACTTTGAGGGATTTTTTCTCCGTTATTAGCATGCAAGGACACCAAATGTTGTGTTATAATTTATAATTAATGACTTTAAAACTTATTGTGAATTTTTTCACTGAGCTATTAAGTACGAATTAGATGCTTAAATCTAATTTGAAATTCTAAAATAATCTGTTCAGCTTTCTCTTGAAAAATCTCTGTCTGAAAATAAATCGCTTTGTTTAGATATCCTTCTAATTCATCCCAAGCAATGAGTTCATCAATAAGACGAAGGAAGCGTTTGGCACTATTTGCATGAACTCTAGTATACATCCCTACAACAAAAATGAAATCTCCTTTGGTTTGAAAGAAGTAGTTTACCCCTTCCATTCTTATAGAAAATAATCTGCTCCCAAGTTCCCTAGAAAATGCAATCATTGCAGCACTAAAACCAGAGAAAAGAACCTCATCAAGAACTTCACTTACAAAAGATCGATGGAATACTGTTAGACCACTTAAATCAACTATGGTAAAGCGCATTAGGGGTGGTTTCTTAGGTAGTTCCTTGATAATCTCTTCATTAGTTTTTTTCTTGATCATGTTAGCACCAAAGCAGTACTCTCAGAATGTATAGTTTGTCCTTTCATATTAAAAAGTATGCTGTAGAAAATATGATGAATAAAATAAAAAAATGAGGAATTATCATTCCTAAGTCAAAACAAGATATAATTCTTTCAATTAACACTCAGAAGGAAACAGGATTTGAGGGAAGTATTGAATTGAATCTTCCAAGAGTGAGTATAACTCCTGAGGAGTATATAATTAATAAAACCAAAGCCAGTAAATTAGAAGTTCAATTTGACTTTGATAAACTTACTAACAGAATTTACTCAGGGAAACTGCTCTTTAAGACCCCATCAATACGTTATGAATATCCGATAGCAATTGGTTGCTTTGATGAGAATAAAGAAATTTCTATTCAGGAAGTAATAGCAAGAAAAAATAAAATCTACACAGTTGATAATGGTTTTCTCAGTTTCAAAGCTGATTCATCTTTTAGAGGTCAAGTTTTTCATCTTTCAGTCGAGAACAGTGGAAATTACCTGCATACCTTTTACCCTGAGATTAAGCCATTTTTATGGTGGAATGAATTTTATGGTGGGTTAGGAGGTGAAATTTATTCTGCTCCACATAGAGATGAGTACAATTATGATAGATTAAAATTCGAGGGTTCCAAAATACAAAAAGGATATTGGAAAGGTATATCTTTCAAATCAGATATAATAGAATATTCATCTAAACTTAAAGGCTTACAAATAACTAATAATTATCTTACTCTACCTAATTCACCTTTCATCCTTTATCAACAAATCATTGAAAATAGCTCCGAAACTCCAAGAACCTTCTCTATCTCGAGCGATGCTCGACTGAAAACAAGTGGGAAACCTGAGGATGAGTATTATACTGAGATTAAAGAAAAGATTACTACCATCAAACTTAGTGACTTTCAAAATTATGTTCTTAGACATCAAGATTATCACGTAAAATGGGCTGCATACAAAAATATAGGAAATGATCACATTATTGGAATAGTCGCCTTTTCAAATCAAAAACATATAAGTGTTGGTACATATACTCCTGATCTTTCCTTTGCTACAGTAGGCAGTCATTCAAAAAATGTAACCGTGAAACCAAAAAAGAAAATTGTTTTCAACACGCTTTATATTCTTACTAAAGATCTTGAATCGATACGTCCTTTTACTCAGACAAATTTTGAGGAATACTTCTAAAGGAGTATTCTTTCCTCACTTCTTTTCTGGAAAACACTTTTATTATTCCTTTCAAGATGAAAACTATGCGTGCCTTAGTAGTATTAACACATTCAGAATGTAAACGGTTGATAGCAAGAGGAATTAAAGAACATCCAGAAGTGCAAGAAGCTTTGAAAAATGGGAAAATCTTTGTTTCAAGAGGTTCTACTACAGCTTATGTTTTAGAAGAATTACTTGGAGAACCTATCAATAAATCTCATTATGTTGCAGGACAAATGACCGGAGATAAAAAGGATTTATACAGATTTGGAAGCTTGAAAGGAGAGAAAAGACTGAAAGAAGTTGTTATCGAGAAAGGTGTAAAAAGAGAAGTAGATAGTTTCAAAGATGCTTTACAATCTTTTGAACCTGGAGATGTGATTTTCAAAGGAGGAAATACCTTAGGGAGTGATGGTATTGCTGGAGTATATCTAGCTCATCCTGAAGGTGGGACAATTGGAGGAATTGTTCCAATTGCTATTTCGAGAGGAATAAGCATTATTACACCAATCAGTTTGTCTCGATCTATTGATGACAGCGTATGGGAACTATCACAAATTCTTGGCAACAAAGCAATAGACAAAGAATATACCATGGGACTTCCAATAGGTATTATGCCAATTCCTGGAGAAGTTTTCACTGAATTTGAAGCTTTTGAATTACTTTATCCAGACGTGAATGTTTTTCAGATTGGATCTAGTGGTGTAGGTACAGCTGAAGGATCACTTCATTTCTTACTCATAGGAGAAGAGGAAGACGTAAAGAAAACTTACAAAGAATTAGTTGAACTTGCGAAAACCGAAGAAGAGTATGTCCCTGATACAGAATAAACTTAATTCCTTTTTTTGTCATTTTATTAGATTTATAAAGTCAAACATTCCATTTTTTTATACATAGTAAGATTTATTAATATTCATTTTTCTGAATATTATAGAAAATATAATATTATGAAATTATCGATTATTAACTCATCTTTGGTGAAAGAGAAAAATGAATCAAGATTTAACTAGTAAATATGAAGAGAAGCTTGCAAGAAAACTTGGTGAAATTGCAATATTAATTCATTTAGCACGCTTTCCTGAAGGATCACATGCCTACGAGATGCGTTCAAAAGCTTCTGACATTCTCTTTGAAAATCGTAGAAAAGGGATTGAATTTCTTCACAATCATCTTAAAGTGCTTCATGAATTAAGGAAACTAAGTGCAATAGCTGATACTGATAGTGAGGAATATAAAAGTAGAAAGAATTCTATTGTCATTGATATAGAAAACTGCCCTATTTTCAAACATAATCCTCATATTCAGAATTCGCTTACAAGAGAAAATGAAGATACTATTAGTAAAGATGTGGATTACATCAGTGAAGTTATCGAGGATTTAGAACATACAGCTCATGAGATAAAGAAATCTACTACTATTTGGAGCAATATAAGTGGCATATATCCTACTATAGAATCCTTAGAAAAAAATGGTTTCATAAAATATGTAAGAAAGGATTCAGATGGAGACAGAATAAAGAAAATCTATGAAATAACAGATGCAGGGAGGGTAACATTATCCAAAGTTTTGATTTCTCTTGTTGATTTAACAGGTTTTGTTTTTCGAGTTGAGGAAAAACATTTCATGGTTCAGAAAGGAAAGAAGCAATCTATCATTTTCAATCCTTTTGGATCTGTCTTTAGAAAACTTGCAGAAGATATCCCTCCTGAAATGAGGAAAGAAATTATGCATCATCGAGACAAACATCATGGAAGACCTTTTGCAAGAATGTTTATGGAACTCGGTTTACCTTTACCAAATTATCGTTTCTTAATCAGACACCCCAATCTAATTAAAGAACATCTAGACAAAATTGAAACAGAGGAAGAGAGAAATTTAGCTAAGGAATTTCTTAAAACAAAATTGCTTGAAAGAAAAGAGGAAATTGAGAAAATGCTTAAGGAGTTAGAATAAATGGCAACAATAACTATTGAGAAAGAAAAGAAACAGTATAATCCAGGAATTCAACAAGAGGTACTTAGAAAATACAAATCAGCAGGTCGTTGGTTCTGGTCGTTTTTTCAGAGACAACCATTAATGTATGGATTCGCAACAATACTGCT
>JAGLTP010000153.1 GCA_023135215.1 Candidatus Heimdallarchaeota archaeon | reverse complement strand
TACCCCTATGAAACCTATTGTCAAGGGATCTGTACCATTCACTTTTTATGTTGTCTCTTGTATCCTTATAAGGTCTCAGAGCATAACAATTGACATTGTCTATTCCTAAGATATGGTGATCTGCTTTAAGTTTGTGAAGATTACCATGAAATCGATACTCACCTGAATATTTGTCAAAATAATCCTTTGGAATAGGATTGGATGTAGTAAATAATAAATCAAGTTCAAATTTAAAATCTTCAGAGACAATTTCCTTCCAACCAGATATTTTCAATCTATTTCTGATATCATTTACAAATCTTGTTTTTATTTCTCCACACAAATATTGTTTAAATGTGTTGAAATAATTCTGGGAACATATGATATATCCATTGTCACAAGTTATGATTTCGTCTACTTCTTCTGATATAAAGATACGATATTTTCGTGGATCGAAATGCAAAAAATCAATAAGTTTGTTATTTTCTATTAATGGGAATGTAAAATATTCTTTTACATCTAACTTTTTAGGAAAGCTAGGGTGAGATATTTCGAATTTCTTATTACGTTTTAACTCATTAAAAACTCTGAAATCTTTTCCTCTGATTACTTGTTCCATTGATTCATCATCAGTTATGAATCTAAATTTCCAATCTTGCAAAGGTAATACAGAATAATTTCCGAGAAGACTTCCTGTATAATTTATTATGAATTCACTTTCAACTAAGGCTTCTAGTCTAAATTGCTCAAGCATAACTTCCTTTAGACAGTTTTGAAGTGTTTTTCCTTCTGAATTAGGCACTATTTCGTTTAATGGGAATGTCATTCCTTTGTTATTACTTGATTTTTTCCAAATTTTAGCAATTTCTGCCATCTGGTCACTCCACTTATCCATTTTTATAATAGCACCATTTCCTCTGGTTTCTGATATAAACCTTCCAAAACTTGATTTCATATTGAGAGTGATGTTTCCAGATTTATCCTTAACATATGCTCCGATTTCCTTATTTTTATTCAGGATTTTTCTTAGAGATAACTCAAAGATTTTTGGATTATAGGTCTGCGAAGGTACTTGCCATGACAAGTTGTTTTTATAACGGTATTTGAGTTCAATTAGATTTAGAAATTTTAACCTTCTAAATCCATGACCATCCTCCGCTTTGATAATCATTTGATCGAATCCTTGGACGCTCTTAGCGAAATTTATACCGCAAACTAAATTATCTTCACTTAAATACTCTAACACTTTTTCTAAACTAGGATGAACATTTGGGTTTTTATGAAACATTGCAGAATGCAACAGAAACATTTCCGATAGCTTTTCTTTGTAAGTAGATGTCAATCCTATCGGTTCAGACAATTTTGATATATATTCGGTAAGAGTATTTTTAGACAATTTTTTATAAACATGATTTGGAACAATTTTATCATCATCTATGATTCTATTCATTTCAATAATTAAATCTTCAAAAGAAGAATTTTTATTCAAAGAAAGTACATCTAACATGTTCTTATTAAACAGAGAAACACTAGAACCATCAACAGTATTTCTTTTTGAGTATGAGACTAAATCCAATGATTCATGAAGAGTAAATGCAGTTTTATATTTGGAAGATATATTAGAAGGATAGTTTTTTGGTAAAACCTCATTTTTCCTTGTTTTGGTTATCTTAGCTAGTTTTTTATCTGGTTTTGTTTGTCTTGTAAGCTTTAGAAGTGATTTTTGTATATCTTTTATTTTTTCTAGTTCGTTCTGTATTTCTGCTTTCATTTCTTCTAATTCTTGTTTTCTACTGTTATTTTCTATATTTGTTATCTCTGTCATCTTTATAATCTCATATTTAATTAAATTGTTTGAACATAGTTTCAGTCACTAGAATTAATACTACAAATGGTATATAAACGAGGATAAAAAATTACAAAATATTCAGTTCTTGTGATAATTGAAAGCTAATGTTTTATTTTTTTTACTAGTTTATATATCAAATGATGGATTAAAGGTTGCTTACAATGAATGATCACGAAATTCTTAAAATGAAAATCTTTCAGGATTACCCCCCCTTCTATGAACTTAACAGTCTTAGATTTAAGATCCAAAGAGAACTAACAAAACAAAATGAAACATTTGAAGAAGGTAGTCCAACAGCTTATGTTGATGCAGAAGAATCTAGCGAGTTATATGATTTACATACTCAAATTACATCTATCATTGGATTGCTATATTTAGATGAATTATTCCTTACTATAGATGCGTATTCTTGTACACATCATGCAGATTTCATTGAAGGACTGCAAGGAGTCATTAATTCTACAGAAGATTATGATGACTTGTTTTTTGTTCAATTGGATGATTATGAATGGGATTATGAATGGAATGACCAATTACAAATAGTTAGAAAAAAGGTTAATGACATTCCACTTAAAAATCGTATAGAATTATTGAAAAAATTACGGAAACAGATTTTACGGAAAATGGATAAAGCTATAGAATTGTGGGTAAAACCAAAAGAAAGATTAAGTAAGATACTATCAGCACCAGAGATAATAATCAATTTTTTGAATCATTATCTATTTCTTCAGAGTTTTGAAAATTACGACAGTTCAATGATTTTTACAAAACAACTACGCACCTATATCAAATCACGACCTTATTTTCCTGCAATAACATCTGATATTCTTTTCTCTGAGATAATAAAGTTAGGAGAAATAGCAGAAAAACATGGTTTTAACAATGTGATAGCATTTCTAAATAAGGTTCTGTATAGATTTGATGAATTAAGCTGATTACTAAAACTAAGTATCTATTAAGAGGAGTGTAAATCAGTAATAAAAGAACTGATAAAAGATACTTACCTTGGAAATATGATAAAAACAAGAAATGAAGTGTGATTGTTTACTCGTATAACCATTTTGCATCTACTTTTTCGTAATTGAGAATTTCTTCTTCAGTAAAATAGATTTTATACTCCATTATTGCATTTTCAGGTGAATCTC
>JAGLTP010000152.1 GCA_023135215.1 Candidatus Heimdallarchaeota archaeon | reverse complement strand
TTCTCCCAAACTTCAAATCCACCACTTCTACTATCATGATTACCAATGATCCAGTAGATTTTTGGTGATACTATTTTTCTTCTTAAATCATTTGCTAAATGGAACTCGTCTTTTAATCCATCTTGAGTTAGGTCTCCAGCAAAAACAGCAAAGTCATGTGGAGTAGAATTTATCACTTCTACTGCAGAATCATAGCTCTTCTGTATAAATTGAGGACGTTCTGTAAAGTGAGTATCACTGAAGTGCAATATTCGTATTGGTTCATCCATTGAGAACATTATTTTTTTAAGCTAATTATTTCTTCCGCTAGTTTTTCACAAGGTATTTGCATATATGCGAAATCTTTAACTTATGTAATTGTAAATTATCTTGATGACGCTTAGAACCTATGAAATCGATGACCCTGTTTCAAGTGTTATGACTAAAGGCATTTTATTCGTTAAATCTTCAAAGAATCTTGAAGAAGCAGTCAAGATTATGTCTGAGTTTGATGTAGGATCATTGTTAGTTTCTGACAATGGAAAATCAATAGGAATAATTACATCAAAAGATATTGTAAAAATCCTTGCACAAGGGGAAGAATTGAAGAAAGTGAAAGTAAGAGATATTATGCAAGGACCTATTATAAAAATACCAGCTCATGAAACTATTTCATCAGCTCTACTAAAAATGAAAGAACAGAAAATTAACCATCTAATCGTTGTCGATGGGGAGAAAATCATTGGGATGGTAAACCCACTCAATTTACTTATCTAATACATATCTTCGAAACAATTTTTATTATTAACAAATAAATGGCTACATTTTATATTTAGAAAAAAATAATAAAGCAGAAGAGAGAGAGTATTAACTGTGACTGAAGAAATATCCGCGGATTCTGTAAGAAAGAAACAGAAATTACGTACAATTCTAACATTGATAGGTGATAGTCTGCAGGATTTTTTCAAGGAACAGATATTGGAAAACACAGGAGAATCTCCAAATTTAATATCAATTGAAGATGTCCAGTCAGTAGAGATGGGGACATCAAAATCAAAAGTGCATTTTGTAACTTATTATCTAAATACGGATATTGGAAAGCAATCAGAGAACTTAGTAGTAAAATTTTCTGCGGATGAAACTAGATATGAAAAAGAGATTAAGAATCATAAGCTTATCTCAGCAGTTCCTGAACGTTTTCCTGGAATTTATATGCCTAAAATAATCTACAAAAGTTCTCAAAATCGATGTATAATATATGAAGGAGTAACAGGAAAGAACTTCAGAGACACACAAATGGAAAAAGATTATAAATATCAACTTGCAGGGCAAACACTAGCTGCAATTCATGGTGTGGAAAAAGGTAATTTCTCAAGCGAACCTTATAAGAAACTCATTTTATACCTTCTATCTACTTTAGGAGATTACAACACTGAACAAGAAATCCTTGAGCTAACTCTTCCCTTTTTCTTAGCTTTAGAAGAGTCACTAGGAACAACTATGATTCATGGTGATTTTCATCAAGGAAATCTTTTGTTCTCCTCTGAAATTACAGCACCAATACAAGAAATTTTGAGTGAGTTTCCACCAAAAATAAAAATCTATATTCTTGATCCAGAATTTGTTATGCTAGGAAGAGATAGATCTGAGGACATAGGAACATTCTTCGCAAAACCATGTATCAAAGAATTCAGAAAATATGGAACCGTTAATGATACACAAAAAGATATTATGGCATTTATTGAGGGATATAATTTTGCTTTAGAAAACATGGGTTCTAATTACAGTCTCTTCGATTTGTATCCTTGCGGATTTACAATCGATTTTCATGTTGCATCGTATCTGCTCTATGATATCAGTGAGAAAATTTTGGAGAATAATTTAAGTATTCAATCTGAGAAACTTGAGCAAAATCTAAAACTTCTCTTCTTGTTACTTAAAGATAAACCTTTTAGTTTTGAATTATAATTTTATGACAGCATCTATAAAGTGCTCTTATTACTTAAGAAAGGTCTTAGAGAGTGCCCATTTTGTTCTGATAAAGTTTAGTAACTCAAAATAGAGTTTACTTTCAGAAGTAGAGATTAATTCCAAACCACTTGTTAAAGGATTATAAGAAACTACAACAAAGTATGATTCACCCTTATAGTTGATTTCAACTAAAGCTGTAATGCCATCTATTGTTGAAAGATCTCCAAAAACGGTTCCAACATTGTGCAGTGTGTTAATGATTTCTAACATATCTCTCCCTGATATCTGTTCCAAAATAATCATATCAGCTTTATATTGGCCAATACCAGTTGAATCATTAAAGACTGTTTCCAATTCGTTTTTTCTATCTTCTGCTATAAATTCAAACTCTATTTGAATGGTTTGTACATTGCCAAGATAGTTAATTCGTTGAAGTTGATTTGCTAAATGGTAAATTTCTGGGGAACTTTCACTTGTGTGACTCACAAGAACATCACTCAGAAAAACATAAGAACAGTTTATCGTTATTAAATTTTCTACTAGTATTTTGTTAAGTTAACAAATAATGATTTTACAAAACTTTGAAATTCTGGGGTATTACCTACTTTTAAATGATTTTTACATGATTTAGGTTTAAATACTAAACTAAATCACCTATATAGCATAATAATACGAGAAAAATATCCACTATTAAAAGCAGTTCAAGATTATATATAAACGCGGATAAATGCCCCCCGCAAAAAAAACGAAGTAATCGCGGATGAAAATCTGAGATTGCTTTTATAAAAGAAGTACGTGAAGTACTACAGTGGTATTACAAACCTAAGCAAGGGGATAATGCATGGCAGATGAAGAAATACCAGTATCAGGGAAGAAGCTTTTATCTATTCTAGAGAAGAAGGGTCCTTTAACCCAGAAACAATTGATAAAAGCTTCCGCAATACCAGCTAGAACAGCTAGGTATGCTCTAAGGAGACTTATAGAACTGGGTTTAATCGTTAAACGAAGTAATCTTTCAGATATGAGAAGTGTCTTTTATTTCATCGTAAACAACGACAACTAAGCCCTTTTTTCTTTTTTTCATTTTGTGTTTGTATTTTTCATCATAGATAAATTTATTTTAAACTAACCTAGTTTTATAAATATGGGAAATAATAATTGCGACTTAGCCATCATTGGTTCTGGTTTAACTGGATTATCAGCAGCAATTGCAGCTTATTCAAGAAATCCAGATATTTCCATTAAATTGTTTGGAATTCCATTTGATTCAAATACTGCTAAAAAAGGTGAGATTGAGAATATTCCTGGTATAAACAAAATAGTTGGAGTAGATTTTATTCAACAACTTGTTCAACAAGTTGAAAGTTTCAATCTTGAATTTGTACAGGATAAGCTAAAAGAAGAACATACAGAAGGATCATCTGATTCTCAAGTACAAGTATCTGAAGAAATAAAACAAAGTTCCATAAAAATAGTTGTTACAAATGAGATGATATCGTCTGTTTCAAAAAGTGAGTCAGGATTCGAAATTAGAACTGAACAAGAAACCATTAAAGCTAATGCAGTTATAATATCTACAGGACTACCAGAACTTAAACATACGATTAAAGGTGAGGATGAATTTGTACATAAAGGAGTATCGCATTGTGCAGTATGTGATGGTGCTCTTTATCGTGGAAAGAAAGTAGCTATCATCGGTAAAGGTAATTTTGTAGCACGAGGAGCACTATTTCTAAGGAAATATTGTAAAAGAGTTACACTTCTTTGCCCAACTGATGAGCTCAAATGTGATAAAAGATTCTTGAGAAAAATGAAATCCGCTCAGAATATTCTAATAAAAACAGGAATAGATCTGAGTAGCATAGAAATTTCTGGGACACAAGTAGTACAGGGATTGAGATATCAAGAAGATGAGGAAATGAAAGACATATCTGTTGGTGGAGTTTTTATTGAATTAAAAGATAAACCCGATTTCTCAATATTTGCAAATCTAAATTTGGAGAAGACAACAGCCGGATTCATCCAAACAGATGTGAACAACTCAACTAATGTTGAAGGTGTTTTTGCTGCAGGAACAGTAAAAGGAGAACTGGATTACGCGCCAATCTTGATGGGTGATGGATATAAAACTGGGGTCCATGCAGCGAATTTACTCAAGAAAAGTGATTAGATTCTAAATTCATTGGAATTGTTTTTATATGCAAATTAAAGCTATAGTAGTGTGAAACTTGCATTTATTTTTGCTCATCCTGATGATGAATCTCTTAGCACAGGTGGAACTATTGCTAAGTACGCAGCAAAGAGTAACCAAGTAATTACTGCTTGTTTATCTTCAGATAGTGTTAGGAAATCTGAATATCTTGAGGCAATTAAGACATTGGGAGTTGAGAAGAATCTAATTTTAGATTATCCGGATGTACATAATAAT
>JAGLTP010000151.1 GCA_023135215.1 Candidatus Heimdallarchaeota archaeon | reverse complement strand
TTCTTGGTTACTTTCTTTGGTTTAGTTACTTTATCTACTTCGTCGAGTTCTGCAAATTCATCTTTAGGTTTTTTTTCTTTTTTGGTTGTTTTAATTTCTTCTTGAATCTCTGGGTACTCTTCAAGTTCTTCAAAAACATCTTCTATAGCTTCTTCACTAATTTCTTCGATTATTTCTGGCTCTTCCCCTTCAGTAACTACAATCATTGATGTTGAAGTAGGCTCAGCAGTTATTTCTATATCGTCAGGAAGTATTACGTCTCCTTTCATTATGTGAACTTGAACTCCAATTAATCCTCGTCTAATTAGTGCTTGGGCTTTTCCAACACCAACATATCGATCAGCGGGATCACCAGCTTTAGCAACAAACCCAGCTCTGAATGTTTCTACTCTTGCCCTTTGGCTTGTTATTTTACCACTAATTTTAACTTCTACTCCCTTAGCTCCAGATGAAAGAATTCTTCTGATTATACCATGGGCACTTCTTCTGAAATGCCTTCCTCTTTCTAGTGAGGAAGCTAAACGGAATGCCATAATTCTGGGATCTAACTCTGGGTTATCAACTTCAGTAACTTCAATTTGTGGATTATCAAGATCAAAGTCTTCTCTAAGTCTTTCGGTTATTCTATGTATATTTCTTCCTCTTCCTCCAATTGCTAATCCCACTCTCCCTACTTTTAAAATAACTCTATCCCCAAGAGGAGTTCTTCTTAACTCAACTCCACCATATTCAGCGTTTTTTAATTCATTCGCTAAATATTCATCGATAGCATTTCTTTGATATTTTTTTAATAGATAATCTTTAGTTGTTGGCATTCATTACACCTTAGCTTTCTGCTACTTCAGCAATTAATTCAATATGTACAAATTCTCTAACTTTAGGAGAAGATCTTCCTTGTGCTCTGTAAAAAATTGCTTTCTGTTTTGTTCCTTGAAGAGTTGATGCATGAATAATTCTACACCTATCAAGTTGCAGTTGATTAGTTTCCGCATTGTTCTCAAGATTCCTTATAACCTTCAAAATTTCTTTAGCTGCTTTCTCTGGATATCGTCCTCCAGTCCACCCAACCACATCACTTTTGTGACCCACGTTTCTTTTAAAACGTCTGTATGGTACAGCAGCCTTTTTTTCAATTACTGCTTCAAGGAATTCTACGGATTGATTGATAGTCATGCCTTTTATCGCTCTACATATTTCTCTTGAAGCTTTTCTACTAATTCCTATGTCTCTAGCAGAAGCTTTCGCTGTTCTATCTGGATCGGTTTGGATTGAATATCTATAGGTTGGCAATCTTAATTCTCCTATATTCTTTGTTTTATTAACTACATTAGCGAGTAAGAGTACTATTTTTAAGGTTTATTAACGCTTACAATTTGTTATCTTAATACGCCCAGTAAGCTCTTCGTCAAATCCTTCATTTAAAATGGTTTTCTTTATTGAGCTAATGTGTGAAAGAGAAAAAAAGAAAATCATGGCTAAATAAAATAGAAGAATCGATTGGATAAGTGTTACAAGTCTAGGATAAGCTCCACACCATCGGTTAAAGCTATACTTTCAATTGTTTCCATCTCGTCCTTCTTGTCCACGATTTGTTCTATTTTATGCATGGAGATTAAATCCTTCGAAAGAGGTGTTAGACTTGTCGGGATTATTACTCGCTTTATTGATGCGGAAAGAGCTAGTTTCTTACTCTTCTTAAATTTCCAAATTGCGGAATTAACTTCCAGAATTTGTGATGTTAACTCCCTGTACTTTTCATGAACGATTATTTCCTTAGGTTTTGGAAAAGATTCCAAATGAACAGTTCGTCCATATAAATCTCTATAAATTAAATCTGTAACAAATGGGATAATTGGAGCATAAGCTTTTGTCAATTCTCTTATTACTTTATGCAGAGAGAACCAAGCAGCTTTCTGTTGTTTGTCTGTAAAAGCGTTATCCCTATTATATGCCCTTCCCTTAACCAGCTCAACATAGTGAGATGCGAAGGTCTCCCAAGCAAAGTTTCGCAAGATCTTACTAGGTATCTGGAAATCGTATATATCATAACCTTTTATCGATTCTTGAACCACATATGCAAGTTCTGATAGAATCCATTCATCAGCAGGTTGTAAATCAATCTCTGATTCATCTTCGATTATTGGAAATCTGCTAACAAACTTTGCAATGTTGAATATCTTATTTATAAATTTTGAAACACCTTGTAACCTTTGTTCATTAAAGCGAATATCAGATCCATGACTTGCTTCTGAAGCGCCATAAAACCTCACTGCATCCCCACCGTACTTATCAATCATTTTTTCAGGCATAACAGCTGTTCCCTTGCTTTTAGAAAATTTTTCCCCTTTACTATCTACAACATGACCTGAAATCCACGCATGATTAAACGCTGGTTTGTCGTAAAGCTGAAATCCTCTCAGCATAGTATAGTGTAACCAAGTTCGTACTATATCTTTGCCTTGTGGCCTCATATCGCAAATGTATGACCTGTTATTCAAATGTTCAAATAAATCATCATCTCTCTTATTATGTGGATGCAATGAAATGTAAATTTCACTAATGGATGAATCCATCCAAGTATCAAAGGTTTTAGTATCTCCTTCAAATCCTTCTGAAGCACCACACTTCTCACAGCTTTCAAATGGAGGATCATCCTTCCAAGGTTGATAATATGATCCAGACTCTGGTAAACATGGATGATTACACTTTTTGCAGTACCATATTGGAACTTCAGTACCATAATAACGTCGTCTGCTAATTGGCCAATCAATGGTTATGGAATTTAACCAGTCTACCCATACTTGCTTCATGTAAGTTGGGAAAAAAGTCATGGTGTCTGAATACTCTTTCAATTTTGGTATAAATTCTACTTGTTTCAAGTAATATTCTGGCATTGCAAGAAATTCCACTTCATTAGAACAACGAGAACAAATAGGAAAGTTGTGAGGGACGTCCTTTTTTTCTTTGATAAAACCTTGACCTTCTAAATCCTTTACAATTTGCTTTTTAGCTTCCTTTACTTTCAATCCCGCATATTGTGGAACGGCATCAGTAATTTTTCCATCTATATCGATTATTGTTTTGGGATTCAATTGCAATTCCCTTAGTATCTGAACATCACCTGAATCACCATACGCACAAACCATCATTATTCCGGTTCCATAGTCCATTTTTGCATAGTGATGAGTCATTATTGGAACTTCATCTTGAAACATTGGAGATATAACTGTTTTACCATCTAAATAAGCGTATCTTTCATCCTTAGGATTAAAAATTACAACTCCAATGGCAGGAATCAACTCAGGACGAGAAGTAGAAATGATTAATTCTTCACCTGTCTCCTTAACCTTGAATTTTATATCATAAAGAATATGAGAACCTGATTTATGATCAATTTCATTGTCTGCTATTGTCGTTTTACACCTAGTACAATAGTTGTTAGGTCTATTGTCTTCATAAATAAGACCATCTTTGTAAAGCTGTATGAACGTTGATTGAGTTAGTATCCTATATTGTTCTTGGTCTGTTTTATACACTTCTTCCCATTCAAATGAATTATTACTGAAACCAAGTATTCTACAAACATGCAAGATTTGATCCCCCACACGATCTAGAATGTCTTTGCACATTTTGAGAAATTCTTGTCTAGGCACTTCATGCATTGATATTTTGAATTCTTTTTCTGCTTGAACTTCAATAGGTAGTCCATTTCTATCTAAACACATGGGGAACAAAACTTCATGCCCTCTCATTCTCATATATCTAGCAATCATATCAATACCGCTATAATGGACTGCACCACCCATATGCCAAGGAGCATTTGCATAAGGTGGAGGAGTGTCTATAGAATAAATTTCTTTACCAGAATTTTTATTGAAAGCAAATAACCTCTCTTTTTGCCATTTTTTAAATAATTCAATATCCTGAATTTTTGGGTCATAGGTTCTTTCTTTCAGTTGGGGAATAAATTCATTCAACGCTGTCACCTACACTATCTTTCTTTTGTCTTTGCTTTAAAAATTGAGTGATAACACACTCAAAACATCTCTTTTTTGTTATATTAGCAACTAATGAAATAGCTATATTAAAAAATCGACAACTTTTCTTAACTTGAAGTATGTACTAGGATGGAATAACACTGTAAAGAATCATCCCCGTATCAAATATAGGGAATTAAAGATACTGAAGAAAATTAAATTGATTTTAATTCAGGTTCTAGTGTTGGTTGACCAGCTGTTCTATCTTCTTTTCCTCTAAAGTAGGAAATTACTGCTGTTATGGCAAGCATTATTGCAAACACACCAAACATCCATTGCATTGCAGGTACATAATTAATTGGATCTTCAGCAGGAATACTATTAGATTTTGATAGAATGTTACCTGATAATGTGAATACTAGAGTAGAAAGAGCTATTCCTAAGTTTATACCGATGCTTGTGGTTAATCCATGCAAGCTGCTAGCAACTCCCAGTTTCTCTTTAGGAGCAGCTGACATTATTGAATTAGCATTCGGTGACATGAACAAACCAATGCTCAAACCAATTGTAAAGGCAGTCACAACATAAAACCAGATAGGAGTTTGAATATCTAAAAATATAGCTAACAGTAGTAATAAGATAGCAACTCCTCCTGCTGCCACCGTACATAAGATACGAGCATCAACGGTATTTGATAATTTACCTGCGAATGCTGCCATTAATGCCATCCCGACGGGTAATCCTGCAATTATAAGTCCCACTTGCAAGATATCCGTTACTATCCCCATTTCCTGTAAATAGAGATTAATATGATAAATAATCACTATATACCCCTGATGCTTCATTACCGCTGTAAGCAGACCAATGGATATCTTCTTATTTTTCAGCATGCTTAAGTCAACAATCGGATTCCGCGCTTTCTTTTCCCAAAAGACAAATAGTGGAAATATGATTATGCTACATAATAAAC
>JAGLTP010000150.1 GCA_023135215.1 Candidatus Heimdallarchaeota archaeon | reverse complement strand
CATAGAGAGATTTAATAAATGAGTAACTTGGTTTTATTTGAAGATGATTCCAGATACAAGTTTTAGTGATATGATAACTGCAAACAAAGCTGTTGCTGTAGCTGTTGTTAGAGCAAAGCCAAAAGTAATTGCGGCGTATCCTATATGCCCTCAAACAGAAATAGTTGAATATATTGCAGAATTCGTTTCTCAAGGTGATCTTAAAGCAGAATATGTTAGAGTGGAGAGTGAAAATAGTGCTATAACTATTGTAGCAGCTGCTGAGGGAACTGGTGTGAGAACTTTCACAGCAACAGCTTCGCAAGGACTAGCAAACATGCATGAAGTTGTTGCCGCTGCAGGAGGAATGCGGTTGCCAATAGTTATGTTTGTCGCAAATCGTACTCTTATGTCTCCTGGAGGAATCTGGCCAGAGTATAGTGATTCAATGCCTGAAAGAGATTCTTGTTGGATGCAAGTATATGTTCAGAACAATCAGGAAGCATTTGATATGATTATTCAAGCTTACAAGATTGCTGAAGATTCTAGAGTTCTTCTCCCTATCATGATTTGTGGAGATGGTTACACTCTTACTCATACAACAGATACTGTTGATATTCCAAGCGAAAAAGAGGTTGATGATTTTCTCCCTCCATATGTAGCTAAACATGCTTTTCTAGATATAGAAAAACCAATTGCTCAAGGAGTAATTGTACCTCCTGCCTATCATATGGAAGCAAAATGGCAAATGCATCAAGCTATGAAAAATGCTAAGGAAGTCATCAGAGAAGTGAATGATGAATTTGCAGCTAAATTTGGTCGGGATTACGGAGGATTAGTTAGACAATATGAAATGGATGATGCTGAATATGCTTTAGTTGTAACAGGTTCAACCTCAAGTACAGCTAGAGTTGTTGTTGATGAATTAAGATCAAAAGGAGAGAAAGTAGGAATAGTAATTCTTAGATTTTTCAGACCATTCCCTGTAGCTGAAATTCAAGAAGCTTTGAAAGATATCAAGTCTGCAGGAATCTTCGATCGAAGTATCTCTTATGGTTCTACAGGACAGTGTTTCATTGAAGTAAGAAACGCACTGTATGGATCAAATATTCCATTAATTAATTTAATTGCAGGTTTAGGTGGTAGAGACATTACAGAGAAGGATATCTCCTTTATGTTTGATAAAATAAAGGAAGCTGAAAATGTCAAGCTAAAAGAACCGGTCATCTTCGTAAATACTAGGGGGGTTACAGTATGAAACTAAAAGAATTACCTCACAAAAGTCACTTTACAGAAGGAGATCGAGCTTGTGCAGGCTGTATGGGATCGAATATTGCTATCAATGTTATGAGAATTCTTGGAAAGAAAACCATAGTAAGTGTCCCTCCATCTTGTATGAGTGTTTTTGGTGGAACCTTCCCAAATATCAATTGGGATGTCCCCTATTTCCACATGCAATTTGCAAATACAGCTTCAACTATAACTGGCATTGCTCGAGCTCTGAAATCACAAGGTAAAGAAGATATAGTTGTTCTTGGCTTGGCAGGTGATGGTGCTACTGCAGACATGGGATTAGCTTCTTTATCAGGAGCAGCTCATAGAGATGAGGATAT
>JAGLTP010000015.1 GCA_023135215.1 Candidatus Heimdallarchaeota archaeon | reverse complement strand
CAATCACTTCGAAGAGTTTTACCAGAGATGAATCTAGAAGATGAGGAAGTCCCTCTAGATGTTTTGCAGAAGATTGATGTAAGAAATGAAGATTTTCTGAATGCAATAAAAACTGTAGAGCCTTCAGCACTCAGAGAAGTTTTTGTTGAGGATCCTAATGTAACATGGGAGGATATAGGAGGATTAAGCGAAGTTAAGAAAGAAATGCGTCAAGCTGTTGAGTGGCCTTTGAAGTTCAAAGGACTTTACAAAGCCATGAAAGCAAATGCGCCAAAAGGAATTCTACTGTATGGTTCACCCGGGACTGGTAAAACTCTCATAGCCAAAGCAGTGGCTCATGAATCTGAATCAAATTTCATTTCTATAAAAGGTCCAGAAGTACTTTCTAAATGGGTTGGAGAAAGTGAAAAAGCTATAAGAGAAATTTTTCGTAAAGCTAGGCAAGCTGCTCCCTGTGTAATCTTCTTAGACGAAATAGATTCAATTACTCCAATAAGAGGGAGAAGTTCTGATTCTGGTGTTACTGAAAGAGTAATCAGTCAATTACTAACTGAGTTAGATGGCCTTGAAGAATTAAGGAATGTAGTTGTAATAGCTGCAACAAATAGACCAGACATGGTAGATCCCGCATTGTTAAGACCAGGTAGATTCGATCGTTTAGTAAAAGTGATACCTCCAAACTTTGAAGGAAGGAAGGAGATATTTAAGATACACTTAAAGGATGCTCCTATATCTGATAATGTTAAATTAGATGACCTTGCACGTGAAACTGAAGGATTTTCAGGTGCAGACATTGCAGCAATTTGCAGTGAAGGAAAGTTTATCGCGATAAAAAACTATGTTGCAGAACATGAGGAAGAGCTTGAAAGCGGAGAATTCGATGAAGAGAAATGTGAATGTAAAATAACTCAAGAGATTCTTCTTGAAGCATTAGAACAAACTAAACCTACAGACGAGAGAGCTACTGCAATAGCAAAAGACGCACGAAAAGAGTTATCGAAAGACGAGATTGGGTTTGTTTAAACCCTAAATTTTTGTATTAATGGTGAGAAAAATGATGGGTAAAACAGAAGATGAAGAAGAAGAAATGGATGTTTTCGAATTATTGGAGTTTTTATCCAGCTCAACAAGAAGAAAGATACTTGAGCTTCTTGGAGAAGAAGATCTTTATTCATTTCAATTATCTCGAATGATGAATGTTTCACCTCGTATCATAGGTAAGTATCTTGAGGATTTGGAGAAGTTAGGGCTAATCTCTATTAGAGAAAAGAAAAGTAGTAAAGGTCCAGATAGAAGATATGCAAGTCTCAACAAAGCATTTTCACTAATAATAGATGTAGGTCAAAGCACATTTAGTGTTAAATATCTACCTACAGGAGAAATTATTGAAGAAGAAATAAAAACAAAGCCAGTTAAGACATCAGAACAAGAAGCACACAGAAATAAACTGATAGATGAGCTTAAAAAAGAAACAAGAGATATTCAAGTTTTTATTAAAAACAAAGCCCAAGAGGTTAAAGATTTAGATCAAAAACGCAATAAGTATGTTGAAGAAATCAATGAAGCATACTATAGATTTAACAAAATAATTGAAAAAATCCTCTTTGATTACCATGACAGGGTAATATTCAGAAATATCTTCAAAGTCATTATCACCAAACCAAAAAATCGTGTATCTCTTTCCGAATTAGCAGAAATAATGCGAATTTGGAGAGGAGACCTAAAAGATAGAATAGAGAATTTAGTCAAACAGATAGGATGGATAAATATCTCAAAGGACAGATCTGGAGAGATTTGGTACACTATCTAATTTTTTATATTCCCTTTTTTTATTTTGAATTGTGAAATCTTGACACCTAGTTCAGATACCATGTTGCATATTGGTTTTGATGATACAGATTCCCTTAAAGGAAATTGTACCACTCATTTAGCAACCAAAATAATAGAAAAGATATACAACAAAGTAGAATTTCTAGATTATCCAAGATTGATTCGTAATAATCCCAACGTTCCATGGCGAACAAGAGGTAATGGTGCTATTGCATTTACTTTGGGAGTTAAAGAAGAAGATTTGAACGAAATTATTTCTTTGTCCATTGATATAATTGAAGAAAATCACCAAGAGGATCCAGATACTAATCCAGGTCTTGCTGTAATTAAGGGGAACATACCTTTGGAGCTCAAAGTATTTGCTCAAAGAGCACTCACAGATGTAATTTCAATTAATGATGCAAAGACAATAGCTAGGAAATTGTGTTTTAGATATCATTTAATTGGAAACGGCAGAGGGATAAT
>JAGLTP010000149.1 GCA_023135215.1 Candidatus Heimdallarchaeota archaeon | reverse complement strand
ATATGATAATAATTAAAACAAAAATTAAAGGTAGAATGCTTGCTTTTATATTAATATCGAGTTTTTTTGTGTTTCTATCTCCTTTACAAAACGATACATTAGTAATTCAAGCAGCTACAGGTATCTATTCAGAAGATTTCACTACAACAACCTATATGGATGGCGCTAATACAAATACTAGTGGATGGGGAACAGGAGCAATTGAAAACTCTAAGAAAAAACCTATAGTTATTGGTTCTATTAGTTCTTCTTTAATTGGTAATGCTCTAGATGTATTTATTGATGGAAATTATGCTTATGTAACCGATGATTTAACTGGATTAAATGTAGTAGATATTTCTGATCCTTCTAATCCTTTTCCTATAGGCTCATTTGATACTTCAGGTATAGCTTATAGTGTCCAAGTTGCAGGTGATTGTGTATTTCTAGCAGATTATGGTGGGGATCCTTTTCTGCACAAAAATTTCTTGATTCTGAATATTACTGATCCCTCAAATCCTTCTCTTCTAGGTAATTGTTCTACTTATTTAGGTGTAGATTATCAAGCACATGGTTTAGCTGTAGATGGGAATTTAGTATATGTAGCAAATATGGCTGGAGGATTAAGTGTAATTAATGTTACAGATACAAACAATCCAACTCAGATAGGAATGAGAAACACACCTGGTACTTCTTATGATGTGTATGTTGAAGGAGATTTTGCTTATATAGCTGATGGAGCTAACGGTTTGGTTGTTGTAAATATTACTGATCCTATAAATCCTACAATTGCTGCTACCTTTAGCGCAGGTATTAGTACTGCTGACAGTGTAATAGTAGAAGGTAATTATGCTTATGTGGTAGATACAGATAATGGTTTGGTTGTAGTTGATATAACTTATCCAAAAACACCTTCTTTCGCAGGAGAATATAATAATAATGATGTTACTGATGTTGATATCTATGGTGATTTTCTTTATATTACAGATATTTATGATGGTCTACTCATTGTAAACATTAGCATACCAACAAGTCCTTCTCTTATCAGTTCATTTCCTATTCCAGGTTATACTCAAGCGATTTTTATTGAAGGGTGCAATGCATATCTTGCTTGCTATAATGGTGGATTTCAAGTTGCTAAAATTGCTGATATTTCTACTCCTACTCTTATTGGTTCTTATGACACTCCTGGTAATGCTGTTGATGTCTTTGTTTCTGGTTATTATGCCTATGTAGCTGATAGTACTAGTGGTTTACAGATAATTGACATCAGTAATCCTTTTTCTCCTACCTATGCTGGTTCGTATAATACTCCAGGAAACGTAGAGGATGTAGTCATTTCTGGTGATTATGCTTATGTAGCTGATAGAGGGAGTGGTTTACAGGTTCTTGAAGTAAGAAAGAATAGAGTTCGACAGTTTGATTCTCCATGTTTTACTCAATCTGATTCTGTATTTTCAACAACTTTATTTACCATCACAAGTGCAACTCTAGATGCTATTGATACAATCCCTGCTTCTACTTCTATAACCTATTCTCTTTCTGCAGATGGGGGGAGTAATTGGAAAATTATTAATATAGGGATAGAACATGTCTTTACAAATACTGGTAATCAACTCAAATGGAAAGCTGTACTAACTACTTCTGATTTCTTAGTAACCCCTATAATTAATAACCTTTCAATTGATTAT
>JAGLTP010000148.1 GCA_023135215.1 Candidatus Heimdallarchaeota archaeon | reverse complement strand
ATCCAAATAGAAAAGATTAAGAATAAAAGATAGGAGTAAGAAACGATGACAAAATACGTTTGCCAAAGATGTAAGAATGAGATAACTCCAAGCGAATTAAGATTACTACCTGGAGTAAAATGTCCTAGATGTTCTAATCGTATACTCATGAAACAACGATCATTGATTGCTAAACCAGTAAAGGCACGATAGTCTATCTTATTTTATTTCTTGAGAGAATTTACAACATTTCTTAGTTTTATATGCACAAACTCTATTTAATTGCTGAACTTCATATCTAATATGAAACAAATTTCTATTCATATTGAGTATTGGGATTATCTTCGCGATTTTGGATTAAAAACAATTAAGATTATTGAATCAGAAAATGCTTGGAATTTTAGAGTCTTACCATCCGAGTTTACAATAATTCAGACATTCAATCATACAAATCAAGCTATTTTTGAAGATGCTGGTACTTGGTTTCTAAAAGATTCCAAGAAATTTGCACCAACAAATGACCCAAAGAATGATTTAATTCGATCAATTGATCGTATGAAACAAGCTATTCAAGATTTTGGTAATGAGAAATTAGATGAGGAATTTACATTTCAATGGGGAGAAAAAACTACCATTAGAGATGCAATAAAACAGAATCTTTTTCATGCTGTAAATCATTTTGGGCAACTTAGAGAGAGAGTTGGGATTTCAAAGAGAAATCCATGAAGATTTCATTTACGTCTGCTCTGACACAAATTTATATGTATTAAATCAGTATGTATTTTATGGACACAGTACCTCTCAAAGAAGCTGTTGAGCAAGTAGAACTAGCAATGATTAGACTTGCCTTAATGCATTTATCCTTTTCTAAGATTATAGTTCAAGAATTAGGTGAAGAAAAAGGAAAAGAGCTGATTCTAAAGAGCATAATAGAATATGGAAGTAGAGCAGGAAAGCGATCTATGGAAGGACACCAGGATCTCTCCCATTATGGGGTTCACAGTAAATATGTATACAAGGATAAAGAATACACAGATGCTCGTGATATCATTTCTTTAACCCACGAAGATGGTTTTGATTTTTCCAAATTGGAAATTCATGGTTGTATCCTTGCAAAAATTTTCCAGGAATATAACGAAGAGGATTTAGGGAAACTTTATTGTTATATTGATGCATCTAATTCAATGACTACAAATCCTAATACGAAAGCTATCCATACTAAGTGTGTTCTGTGTGGTGATGACTATTGTCAAATAGCTTCAGTTGAAACAACTAAAAAAGAACGAAAGGACTTTGAAAACTCAAATCCTGAATGGAAAAATGTTGACCCCTTGTTACTAGATTAAACAAAATCATTTAAGCTGAATTAAACAGCTTATTGCTATTCTCCCAATATAATTTCTTTAATAACTCATCTGAGAAATCTAAACCATTTATTACTGTTTTATCATCATTATCTGGGTCTTTTAGTGGAAGTTGCAGGTTTCTAACATCTGTTTCCCATAAAGCTTGATAGCTTAGATATCTGTGTATATAATAACCTGGCAATGGTTCTCTATCTGTTCTACCTGTTACAAAATCTGAACCAAATAGAATGCGGTCTGAATATGTTTTGAAGAAATCTTTAGTTTTTTCAATTTGATGACCGAATTCCCGAGCCATCCATCTAGCAGAAGCTGTATCTACGATTAGATTTGGGTAATTCTTCATCCAATCACTCAAGTTATCAAGATTTTCAGGCTGACCTGCCATATGGGCTCCTATTACACGAAGTTTAGGATAGGTTGAGAGAAGGTTTTCAAGAGCCTTCAAATGATCTTCTTTAGTTCCATATTTGCTTGAAGGTTTGTACCTATTTTGATACATTAAATCCGGATCACCAACATGAATCAGAAGAATGAATCCATAGTCTTCAAGCCTTGAAAAGATTGGTTCTAAGTTAGGATCATTAAGATGAAGATCCTGAGTTCGGAAATCTATCTTCCAAGTTTCATCAGCATAATCTATCCATCGAGGAGAGAACCAAAGCTTTCCAAGTTTGAATCCCTGTTCATAGGCTTGATCAAGCAATTGGACAGATTTCTTCATATCTCCTTCTAAGGCTTCTCTTATTGAAATGAATAAAGCGAAGTTAAAGATATCGGGAAATTTCTTTGAGATTGCATCTCGACTCTCGAGATTTCTTACTATGCCCATTAATCTTTTGACATTGAATTTTTCAGTATATTTGAGCATCACTTTGATGTCTTTTTCTTTTCCAAGATGAACATGAGCATCGAATTTAGGTCCTTGATACTTAGATGACATCGTAGAGAAGAATGAATCCATGTTTTTAGTAGCATATTCTATCATAAAATCTCTCTTCTTGAATTGTTTGAGACATAATGCAGAATGGACTCACCTTTATTACTCTTTTTTTTGTTCAAAATAAATAAATGAGATAAAAAGTGATGTTATTCTTTGTTTTCAAGAATCTCAATTACATGTCCAGCAACAAGTTTATCGCTTACAACCTTATTTATCTTAACTCTTAGAGTTTTTCCAATAAGATTTTCACGCGATTTTACACTTACTGCAGGACCACTGCTTAAAGGATAACATATATACGTGTCTTTTCGAATTCTATCTTTTTCTGCAACTATAGTGATAATTTCAGAATCTAGGATTTCTTCTTTCTTTCTAAAATTAAAATCAATAATTGCTTCCTTTAACTTATCACGCTTGGTAATCAATAGATGTCTATCTGCAGGTAATGAAACGTTTGTTTTTGTGAAAGGTGAATTTGGTAGCTGTAAATATTTGTAGACTGTTATTTTTTCAGCAAAATCAGTTAATTCCCCCTCAACTATTTCTATTGTTTTATCTAGAGATTTTATGGTTTCTCCAGGTAAGGAATGAATTAGGTATATCTGTGGATTTATTCCAGCTTCTTTGAAATATTTTGCAGCGTTTATAGCCTGAGAAGGAGATGAAGGCCTTCCAATTTGATCACTGTGAGTAACATCGAAAGTTTCACATCCAATACTGATTGAAGTATTTGGTAAATATTTTCCTATTATTCTGGTTGCTTTATTATCAACTAATGAAGGCTTTACGTTTTCTATAGATATGTTACAAAGTTTTGATTGAGAATCTCTAATTACTGCTAATTTGGATAAAAGCTCCTCTATTCTCTC
>JAGLTP010000147.1 GCA_023135215.1 Candidatus Heimdallarchaeota archaeon | reverse complement strand
TTAAAATTATCTTCAGATTTTCTTTAGGATTAGCTGTATCGGCTTACTTGGGTATAGTCTTTCTTGTTCAAAATTGGGGAATAAAAATAGGATTATTCTCAATGCTCTTTGTAGGAGTTATACTTTACAATACTTTGAGAAGAGAATATGCGTTTGAAGAATGTAAAGAATGTGATTCTAGGGACACTAGAGACTGTGTAGAAGTAAACTGAGTATTAGATAATCACATTCAACATAATAAAAATCATAATTACTCCTTCTAATAAGGTCCTTTGAAAGAGAAAAGATGTAAGGCACAAAAAACTATTGCGGAGAGATTGTCTACATAAAAAGTACTATTTGCCTTACTAATTCTATTTAAACCCCCTTCCTTCTTGAATATGTCTCTATCCAAGAAGATAACCTTCACAACAAGGTTTTTTGCGAGATTATGAAATTATATTACGTACCTAATTATTGGTTTTCTTCCTTTTTCTTATCTGAGGACCAATTATTGACAAAGCAGATGAGAAATGTTGTTATTTAAAACTATCAATATAGATTTTGAATAAAGAGAGTAATATTAAATAAGGGAGAATGAGAGCGTAAAGATATACACATATCCTTCAATTAGGAGAATATTTCAATGGGTACTAATGATAATGAGGATTCTGTAGTCACACCTTGGGAAGTACGAGGTAAAGTAGATTATGGAAAATTGATGAAACAGTTTGGAACAGAACCAGTAGATGAAAAACTTCTAAATCGAATCAAGAAAAATACTGGAGGCTCTCTACACTTTATGCTAAGAAGAGGAATCTTCTTCACACACAGAGATATGAACTGGATACTAGACGAATATGAGAAAGGCAACAAATTCTATCTCTATACTGGAAGAGGACCTTCTGACCATACACATATAGGTCATATAGTGCCTTGGATCTTTACCAAATGGTTACAAGATAAATTTGATACAAAGTTTATTTTCCAACTAACTGATGATGAAAAATACGTCTTCAATGATAATCTGGAAATGAAAGACACATATTCATATGCTCTTGATAATGCACTGGATATAATCGCTCTAGGTTTCGATTCAAAAAATACTGAGATTCTAATTGATACCGATAATGCTAAAACTTTCTACAAAATAGCACTCCCGATTGCTAAAAGAATCACTTATTCAACAGTAAAATCTTCTTTTGGTTTTGATAATTCAATGAATATTGGAGGTATATTCTTTACTAGTATTCAAGCTGTACCAACAATTCTTGAGAGTGTAAGAGAAGGTAAAAATATCCCTTGTCTGATTCCTCATGCTATAGATCAAGATCCTCATTTTAGACTAGCTAGAGATGTTCTACCAAGGTTGGGATATTACAAACCAGCAAATATACAGTGTAAATTCTTACCAGCCTTAAGTGGTCCTCATGGTAAAATGTCTTCCTCGAATCCAAGTGAAACAATTTTTGTTACTGATGATCCTAAGTCAATTAAAAAGAAAATAAATAA
>JAGLTP010000146.1 GCA_023135215.1 Candidatus Heimdallarchaeota archaeon | reverse complement strand
CATCTAGTTCTGAGGATTTCTCAGGGGAAACATTCAATTCAGCAAGTAATTCTTCAGTCCCCTCTAAGAACTGTTGAATTTCCTGATCAATTAATTCGTTTATTTCGCTTTCAACTTTTTCAGTTTGTGTAGTGTAGTTAGCAGCGGCTTCATCTAAAGTAACAGAAACATCAGTATCTAAAGCAGTCTTAGCGGTTTCAAACTCTGATTGCATTGTTTTCATGTTTGTATCCATAGATGAGTTAACTTTAGTAACTAATTTTGTATGATCATCAATATTAGTCTTGAGTGTCTCTTGAAGAGTTTTCATAACTTCTTCATTGTTTCCTTTCATCAATGTGAAGATTTCTTCTTTGGTTGTTTGTAATGCATTGAGTCCTTCTTCTAAATGAAGTTGCATCGTTGTTTTATCCCCTTCCTCTGCGGTTACTGAGGATTTTACGATGTCGTCTAGGGAGGTCTTAATTTTCTTTATTACTCCGCTAAATGCTTTGGATTCAGCCCCTACCACTTCCCTCAATCCATTTGTGCTTGTATCTTGAAGTTCTGTATATTGTTCCTCGTAAGTTGTATATATATCCTCTATTGTTTTCTTCATCTCACCTAATGATTTTGAAAACTGAATAGTTATCTCATTTCTTGAATTTTCTAGAGACTGACTAGAAGATTGAATCGTATTATTTGTAAATTGTGAAAGTTCATCCAGTCGTGCATTAACTTTCTGAAAAACATCGGTAGATAAACTTGTCATAGAATCTGAAAAAGTTTGAATCATTTCTTCAACTTTCAACCCAACACTGTCCTTGAGAAGCTCAATATCTCTATTCATACTTCCAATAAGTTGAGCCATTCTGGGACCTTCTTCTTTGCCAAAAACCTTCTGTAATTGCTTTTGATCTAATCCCTGGAAAGAACTATTAATCTCCTCTATTTTCGCTACAGCTGATCTAAATTGATCATTAATTTCATTCAATCTGTCTAAACTTGCTTTATAATATATCTGTACTAAATCAGGCACTTCGTCTCGGATATCTCTTCCTCTTTTTGAAAAATCATCTGAAAAAACTTGGATATTGTTGTTGAACTGTGTTTCCTTTTCTTGAATTAAATCCTTAATTGCACTATCATTATCCTTTACATTTTTCTCTATATTCGAAACAACTTTCTCTTTCAGCTCATTTAGGTGAGAAGTAAACCCTTGCTTGAACTCATCGTGAGTTGAAGTAAAGGTTATAACCCTTTCGTCCAGAGATTTTTGATAATTCGCAGCAGTCTTTGATAAATCATTTAAATAAGAATTAGTTGATTCTTCAAAAGTTGTCATTATCTCATCAATAAAAGTAGTTACTTGATCACTCACTTTTTCAATAGAAGATGACAGATTATCTTTAAAAAGGTTGAAACCGTCATCTATTCCTATCTTGAGAAGTGATAAAAGACTGTCACTATTCTTCTTGAAATCTTTGAGATAAGAAGATAAATCAGAACTAAGCTTGTTCTTCATTTCTTCAGTTTTGCCTTCTGTTTGAGTGATTAACGCACCTAATTTTTCTACGGAATTAGTCTTAGTTTTATTTAGAAGATTTACAAACTGGTTTTCATTTTCTTCAAGAATATTTACTGCCGTTTCTTTTGATTTATCTATTGCTGATTTGATTCTGTCAGTTGTTGCTTCTTCAAGTTTTTTGAGTTCTTCATTCAATGAAGCGAGAATCAATTTTGTTTTTTCTTGATGTTCATCTAATTTAGTTTCATAATTTGCAACTATTTTATTTAGAGTGCTTGTTAGCTTTTTAGTTGAATCTTGAGTGGATGTCTTTGAATCAGATTTGATCTTATTCACTACATCGCTAGTTACTTCATCAATAACTTTTTTCTTCCCTTCTGCAGTTTCAAGAAAAGTTTGAAGCTGCAAAGATAAACTGTCCTTTATTCCTTCTACTTTTACCAATATCGCATCAAGTTGGACATTTATTCTTTCATTGTGTTCTTGTTGAAGAGAATCAAAAGTTTCCTCAATCTTAAGTTTGAAAGCTTCATGATGTTCTCCAATCTTGTGTATTGTGGAATCAAAAGAATTCAAAACGTTCTCTTTAACTCTTTGAGCAGATTTAGCTATATTCTCACTGTTTGTAGAAGCTACGGTGGATGTTTCAGAATTAACTCTTCCAACAATCTCTGTTAGTTCATTCTTTCCTATGTCTACTAGTGATGATATAGTTTCAAGAAATTGTTTTGATACCCCACCTACTTCTTGAGAATGAGCGTCTACATCTTGAGTGATTTTCTCATGAAAACTGGCTAATTGTGTCCTAAAATTTTGCATTGTTTTATTCCAATCAACTTTAACCTCATCACTCAGAGTTTTCAATTCATTTTCTAAACGTAGAGAAACGTCTTCAGTTAATTTTATTTGAGGAGGTAATGGAATATAATAAGAAGTTCCTTCCGTATTTTTTGCTTTTATCTCTTTAACATATCCGCGATCCACTAATTTTTTCAATGCTGAAATTACTTTATCAGCAGAGAGTTTTACGTAGGTCTGGATTTGTCCAACAGTACGAAAACCATACTGTACAATATTTGAATAAACTTGGATTTCATCTTTTGACAATCCTATTTTTTCTAATGTTCCTTGCATTTTAATCCCTTATCTATACAATTCATTCTTTATTGCGTCGATATTCTTTTCCAATCTTTCTAAACGACTTATGAGATCTCTTTTCCTTTTCTCTGATTCTTCTGCTAGCTTAATATTTTGCTTTGCTTCAGTTTCCAAGTCAGTGAGAGTGGTTTCTTGAGTCTCTACTATTTGATCTTTAGCTGCAGATGTGGATGAAGATAAATCAGCAACAGCATCCTTCTCAACAGATTCCAATCTTGTAATAATTTGACTACTGGTTCTGTCTACTGATTCAGTTAAATCATTAACATCTTGCTCTATTGAAGATATTTTGTCTTCAATAGTACTATTTGCTCTACTTTCTATTTCGGAAATCTTGTTCTCGAGATCAGTCTTCATTACTGTAAATTTAGCATTAAGTTGTTCTTGTTCACTTGATAATAATGTTCTAGCTTCTTGTTTAATAGTATCAGACTGTTCAGAGAAAGATTTTAGTACCTGATCAACTTCTTCATTGAATCCTTGTTCAAAACCTTGAAGTTCTGTGCTATGTGCTTCTATTTGTTCTTGAGTAATTCCATCATATGTCTTGATCATATCTGCTTTTGAACTATTGAAATTCGACATTGCCACTTCATTAACATCTAGCATACCTTTCTCGTATTCAGCAAGAACATCTTGAACCTTAGTAATTTCATCTACTAGGTATTTATCCATCGTATCTGATACTCCTGAAAGTTCAGCTTGAATTCTTTTTACTGCGTTACTTACTAATTGTTCTAATTCATTCTTAATTCTGTTGAAACTCTCAAAGATAGATTCCATGTTCTCTGTTAATTTGTCACCATATTCTGAACGTAAGTGTTCAATTGATTCAAGCATAAT
>JAGLTP010000145.1 GCA_023135215.1 Candidatus Heimdallarchaeota archaeon | reverse complement strand
GAATTGTTACAGAATCTACTAAAATATCGTTAAGGTAGAGTTCGAATTCAACATCTGTTTCATTGTTTTTACCTCCATTTTCAACTGTAGCATTGATAATGTATTCAACATCTTTCGGACCAAAAGCTGGTGCTTCAAGATAAACTATCAGTTCATGATCTGGACGCTCTGTTGTAAATAACAAAGCAAAATCATCAACAGCTGTTAGTCCATTTGTATAAGCAGTATAGTAATACATATCTAATCCGTAATTCAATCCTATTGTAGCTCCAGAATCATAGATTACATAATCATATTGGAATATAATCTCCCCTGTTCTATTGAGAATGACTTCAAAATTACCTATTAGTTCAGATCCTAAGTAAGAGTAATTGTAGAATTCAATAACAACGAAATCAGCAGTTTCCCAAACGTAGATATTGTCGGTAGCTTGCAAATCATCCCAGAAAGGAGCGATAACATATCCAAATGAATCTGAAGGAAACTCAGGGTTCCAGTATTCATATGGGGTTGTTTCTGTAAATGACATCCATCCATTCGAGCTTATATAGACAGTATCGAAATTCTGTTCGTAGAACTCAAATGTAAACGGCAAATCTACTGAACCATAAGTATCATCTCCATAGACGCCTAAATTATATCCATTGGTTCTGGCATCAAACCAGTTGTAAGCATATGGGTACATATAGTAATTTCTTGGTACAAAAGTACTAAATAATATAATATCGTAATTGTCTACAAGATAGGTTTCTCCCATAGCTGGAATTAGTGAAATTGAAAGGTTATATACTGCTTCTTCAGCTGGTGTCCAATATAGATCATAAAATAAGTACTCTTCGCTGTCCAGATTAATTGGCACACTCTCAATCACAGAGCTATTTATCTCAAAAATGAGAGTACTAGATTCAGTGTAAAGTCCAGTATTCTGTATGAATAGTGGTGTAGTATACTCAGAACCATTCAGAAAACTCGTTCCTGTTATCACCTTCAAATTATGTGATTCATAACCTGTCGGAATTACATTCGTGAATGCCATATCAAAGTAATAAGATGATGAGTTAGTGTACCCGACAGCAAACAATACTCCATTTTCTTTGTCAAGGTAGACCCATTCCATTCCGTCATCTACAACCCATACTGGAATTTCTTGACCATAATAGAAAACTGTAGTTTCATTAATTACCTCTGCATCATTACTTCCAAGCGTAAAGAAATCAAAAGTTGTACCAATACTAAAACCGGTAGTATTTATCCAGAATGGAAATAAATCGAACAAATCATTCATTTGTCTTGTGTAAGGATTAAGAATGAAGTAACCTCCAACAAATTCTATTCCAGAATAGGGATCGAAATAGTTCATACTAATGTTGTATTCTGTTGGACTAATAATTTCTACAATTTCCCATTTGTAGAAATCATATGGGTACAACCCCTCATTCTCAGAATACGCAAGAATATCTCCTAGTTTTGCATCAATCTGCTTAGGAACTGCATCTACAAACCTTTGGCAGACATTATCAGCCAATACAATTTCTCCAGCAACAGGGTCCACCACAGCAGTAAAATTATATGTTCCTTCAGCTGGTGGAGTGAATTCATAGTAATAGGAAATTGAGTTTCCATTTGTCAAACTATCTAATATTCTATTATCTACTGAAATATCATCTAAATACAGAGTGACATTTAGATTGGTTTCATCATATAGACCTATATTACTGACCCTAACCATAATATCAGTTGAGATTATATCAGGAATCTTACTAGGAGAAATAATCGTTGTTCTTACATTATGATCTTGAAGGCCGTAAATAGAGCTGATTCCATCTATTCTTCCCCAGCCAAAAAGGTAATCAAAACCTGGGTCACCAAGATCAACAGCTGTAGTTGTTATTAGATTATAAATTTGAGTCATTGTATAAGCTGGAAATTCACTTAAGATAAGTGCAATAAGTCCCGCTACGTGAGGACATGCCATTGAAGTACCTTGAGCATATCCATAACTATTATCTGGAAGGGTAGAGTAAATACTAACACCAGGAGCTGCTACATCTATCCAATCACCATAATTTGAAAAAGATGCTTTATTATCCCCTGAATCAGTTGCTGAAACAGAAATGACATCAGGATAGGCTGCTGGATAAAATAACATATCAGTATTATCATTACCTGCTGCAGCGACTACAACAACACCAGCAAGAACAGCATTTGCAACAGCTGTAGAAATAAGAGTGTCTTCTCCATAACCTCCCCAACTATTACTAATAACGTCTGCTCCTTGTGAAACAGCGTGATCAATACAAGCAGCTAATGAATCGGAATCTCCATATCCCCATTCATCCAATCCTTTTTCCGCAAAAACGGAAACATCAGCAATACCAGCAATCCCTAAAGCATTGTTGATAGAAGCTGCAATTGTACCAGCACAATGCGTTCCATGACCATTGTCGTCCATGGGATTAGAATCACTATTCACAAAGTCGTATCCAATTGCAAGATATTGATTACTCAGATCAGGATGAGCATAATCTATTCCTGTATCTACAACTGCAACTCGTATTGAACTAGAACCAAGTTGAACATCCCATGCATCTGTCATTCCCATAATCTGGGGACCCCATTGATCTGCCCAATAGGTATCATCGGGAATGTAAGCTGCTTCATAGTAGAAATTTGGTTGTATGAATTTAATTTCTGAATGCTGCAAAGCTCTGTCTGGAAAATTGTTTGTCAAACTCTGTATATGTTCAATTGGAACATGAATAATTGAAGTTGCAACGTTGTTTCCTTTCTCAACTACATGTACGTCATATTTATCCAAGAAATTCTGCAATACATCCGTTATTTCAGAATTCGTGGTTTTGATTAAATATTCAACATAAACGTCATCTACTACTTTAACAGTAGCATCTTGATAACTTGAAGGAAGACTGAATCTACTAACGATCTCCCCAAAAGTACGCAATTTTTCAGTTGGACTGATATCAAGTTCTACATTAATCTCAGTTTTCTTACTTACGCTAGGGTTAGCATAAATATTATCTGCTTTCAGATTCGAGGCATTTAGAAAAGATTCTTTCTTATCTGAATTTTCGTGTAAAGCAGAAACTGAAGATGTAGGTATAAAACTTCCTAAAAATAAAATACTGAAAAACAATAGGCAAAAGATTTTTCCCTCTTTTTTCATGCACACACTTTCCTTTGAACCAACCCCCTTTGAACAAAAGGAGTAGTTACAAAAA
>JAGLTP010000144.1 GCA_023135215.1 Candidatus Heimdallarchaeota archaeon | reverse complement strand
ATCGAATTTCTAAAGCCAGAAGAGGGCGCAGAATTAAGTGAAGAAGATGAAAAGATAGCGCAAGACATAGAAGATTTATTAGCAATGTTTGAAATTGAAGTGGGATAATTAAATTTCCTACCCACATACTTATTTATTACAGGTGATTATTTGCAATTTCATAAAATTACAATTCTTCTTCATCCATCTATTTCATCAAGAATTCATACTCTTGTCGGGGAAGTGGATGAAGAGACCACTATTTTGAAAGGTTTACTCTCTATATTATCAAAAGAAGAAGATATATTTAAGACACTGACTTCTGGAGATCAAATTAGATATGGATATTTGATTCTTTCAGACAAAGTGGAGCTACGGACTACAAGAAAAATAAATACAAAAATAAGCACCGATATGCAAATCAGAATAATACCTATATCTCATGGCGGTTAACAATACTTTAGGTACTTGAAAGATGAGATGAAAAACTACTTTAGATATATTTTTAACTAAAATAACAGCTGAACATTTTGTTTAAGTTAGCCAGGATAGCCAAGCGGACAACGGCGCTGGTCTTGAAAACCAGTTCCTTTAAGGATCCCGGGTTCAAATCCCGGTCCTGGCTCCATTTAACATGTCTCTTTTTAACAAAAGAGAAACAATCAAGAGGCGATTAATTGTCCACTATTGAAGGACCTTACATTCTTGGAATATCTGAAAAACCTCAAGCAGCTCAACGAATTGCAAGAGCTCTTGATAAAAATAACAAACCTGAACTTAATAGAATAAAGAATGTACCTGTGTATATATGTCAAAGGGATGGTATTAAAATCGTTATCGCTCCTGCTTTAGGGCATCTTTTTGCTCTCTCTTCAATCAGCAAAACATGGAACTATCCTGTACTAGATTATGAATGGAGACCTAATTATGAAGTGAATAAATCAGCAAAAACAAAGAACTTCATAGATGTATTCAAGAGCTTATCAAAAAAAGCAACAGACATTATTGTTATGACAGATTTTGATAGAGAAGGGGAAGTAATAGGTTATTTGATTCTAAAATATATCTTTGGTAGAGACCAAGCAGAAAGAATGAAATTTTCTACACTAACAAGACGAGATATTATTGAAGCCTATGACAATAGAGAAAAAACATTGGATTCAGGCTTTCTAAATTCAGGTCTAATTCGACACTATGTTGATTGGTTATACGGAATTAACTATTCGAGAGCGCTTAGTTCAGCTTTTAAAAGAGTATCGGGAAGATTTAAAACAATTTCAATTGGTCGCGTACAAGGTCCGACTCTGAATTCAGTTGTAGAACTTGAAAAAGAGATTAATCTCTTTTTACCTATCCCATATTGGACAATTGAAAGTGAAGTTATCCTTGAAAGTAAAAATTTCAAAGCTTCTTACGAGAAATCAAGAATAAACAATCAGAAAGAAGCTTCTCAAATCGTGGATGACTGTAAGAGCTTGGTAGGCAAAGTTAAAGACATTATTCAAGAGAAAAAATCGAGATATCCATTTCCACCCTTTAATTTGGGTGATCTCCAGAGAGAGGCATATATTCATTTCAAATTTTCTCCACATAAAACGCTTGAAATTGGAGAGAAATTATATTTATCCGCTTTGATTTCTTATCCCAGAACAGATAGTCAAAAATTACCAATGACACTTGGGCACAAATCAATTCTTGCAAAGCTTGAAAATCAAAGTGATTACAAAGATCATGCTAATGAAATAATTACAATAAAAAAGTATAAACCTTCAGAAGGAAGGAAAACTGATGCAGCACATCCCGCGATTCACCCTACGGGAAACAAACCTGATAAAAACCTTTCACCGGGAGAAAAGAAACTTTATGATTTGATTGTTAAACGATATCTATCTTTATTTGGAAAACCTGCTCTACTTTCGAATAAAACTATAATTATCGAAGTAAATAAACACAAATTTGAGGTTCGAGGTAGTCAGATTATAGATGAAGGATGGATTAAGTACTATAAGCCTTATTATTCTCTTAAAGAACAAATATTACCTGAAATTGATATAGAAAACGAAATTAAGTTCAATTTTATAGATGCAAAGGAGCGCTTAACATCACCCCCCTATAGATACAATGAATCAACTCTTTTGAGAAAAATGGAAGATGAGAAGATAGGAACAAAAGCAACAAGAGCAGGAATAATTCAAACATTGTTTGCTAGGGGATATATAGAGGGAAGCATAATTAAAGCTACACCGTTGGGATTTGCGGTTGTAAGCGTGCTTCAAGAACAATATCCAGTTTTAGTTAAATCTGAAATGACACGTAATTTAGAAGAAATAATGGAAACTGTCCAAGATCAGGAAAAAGACATAGATAAAATTATACTCTCTATCAAAAAAGAATTGAAAACAATGCTTATTTCTTTTCATACAAAAGAATTGGAAATTGGTTCATCTCTTTATAAAAATCTGAAAAAATCTGAAGAAAGCAAAATAATTGTTTTAGGGAAATGCACTGAATGTAAGAAAGGGAATTTAAGAATTATAAAATCCAAAAAAACAGGGAAAAGGTTCATCGCTTGCTCTTCCTATTTTGATAAAGCTATTAAATGCAGCGCAACTTATCCCCTCCCAAGCACAGGAATCATCAAAGCCACTAGTCAAAAGTGTTCATTTGATGGTTTACCCATCATAGAATGGAGAAAAGGAAAACTTAAGCAAATTATGTGCATCTCTCCAGAATGTCCATCAAAAAAGAAAGGAGACTAAGATATTGAAACCAAAGAACAATTCACTCTGTCCAATTTGCAAAGTTGATAAGAAAAGCCCAAATGATAAGTATTGTAAAAATCATCTTCAAGCAAAAGCAGGATTACAGAAGGGATATGAATCTTGGTTAAAGGCATATAGCATTCTCTCTTGGGAAGATTATCTAAAACAACTCCTTGATTTAGGAGATCAAGTTGGTAACTTAATTCGAGATGTAGTTGAGTATGAATTTTACTTCAAAGAAAATTAGCTTATATGATATCAATAGTTCTTGAGAACAGAATAATTAAGAGAACAGAGCTGTATGAATTTGCTCCTTCTCAGGTAAACCTTCAATTCTTGTTTTTCCCACAAAGATTGTTGGAATTGAAAAGATGTTGTTTAAACTTTTATTATTGACTTTGATACTTTTGTATTGAAATAAACCATCATACTCCTCTAAAACAGCCTGTAATATTCCTTCTGCAATATTGCAGTATGGGCAATCTTCTGATATATAGAGAACTATTTCTTTCATTTCGTACATTTTCTTTGTGTTGATATTAAAAAATCAACAAAAATTTTGGGACTAGCGTGAATGATATTCGAATATTACACTTTGAATTTATTGGAAAAAAGGCGATATATTATATAGATTCACAAACACATGGACATTTATTGCATTCAGGACAAACGCCTTTATATTTTAGATTAAAAGCTTCATCTACGTCAATCTCATATAGATTAGCAACGCTTAAAGTCCATGCTATAACATCTGCTATTTCCTCTGAAATCTTATCGTTGTTTTTAAGTAAGACAGCTTCAGAAAGTTCTCCTAATTCCTCAACTAATCTAAGAACGGTTCTTTCCTCTCCTCGACTTATATCTTTAGAAAAAAATAATTTTTTCATTAATTCTTGAGCGGCTTTAATGGTTCCCACACCCTTTTATGTTTTAGTAAGAAGTGCTAAGTTCCTTGATAGAAGATATTCCCTACAATGACAGCAAGAATTAAAATCACGGAAAACGCAATGACATACCATGGTCCTATTTTAACTCCAGGTAGATCTTCATCATAATATCTCATTAAACCTGCTCCTGTTGCAGGCATAGGACTAGTATCTCTTTTCTTCTTTTTGCTAGAGCTGCTCATTATAACCAAGAGCTCGTAGAAGCAGATATATATATTATTTTTCATTTACTACTTCTTTTACAAAAATAGTGTAATGGTGTGAATTTCAAGCATTAAAGGAGATTTGGCGACCCCGGCGCGATTCGAACGCGCGACCCCCAACTTTCTTCATTGAGGATATAGAAGGCTGGTGCTCTATCCAGCTGAGCTACGGGGTCCTACGTTAATTTTATCACAAATTCATTATATCTTAAACTTTTTGTTGATAGGTTAACTTTTGTTTCTGCATTAGAAAATTATTTAATCACTAACCAAATATAAAGTTGCAGAATAATGGACATTACAAAAAAACTCCGAAAACTAATTGCTGAAGGTTACCAACTTACTCCAGATGCGTATTCATTTTTAGCTTCTTTGGAAAATAGCGATTTGATTATTGAAAAAATACTCTCCACAAAAATCGATAAATTCATTCTCTCTCTAGAAGATATAAAACAGATACAGAATAAAGATGAAGAACAAGTATCAATCAAGGATATAAAACAAGAATCAAAATTGAAGAAAGATGAGAAATCATCAAAAACTCCTTCAGATAATGAAGTTCAGCAAAAAACAAAAGATAAAAAAAAGTCTGCAGTTATAAGTTCTAAAAAGGAGAAAATTTCCGCTGATTTACAAATCATATATCAACCTGATACTAGAAAAAGCCCTGCGTCCGCACAAAGCTTCAGCAAATATTTTGAAAGCCGTTATGATTTAATAAGTGGTTTTTTTACACGCCGTAAAGATATTACAAATAGAGTATCTACTGATCATCTTGACTCCAAAGCAAGTAAA
Organism: Candidatus Heimdallarchaeota archaeon; assembly: GCA_023135215.1. Next base: position 3,207 of record JAGLTP010000144.1, on the reverse strand, counting down.
GATAAAGTATCCTTTTTAGCGATGGTTTCCTCAAAACAGAAGACAAGAAAGGGGAATGTTATTTTAGAATTGGAAGATAAACATGGCTCAATAACTGGTATTATTATGAATTCAAATGTTGATCTTATTCAAAAAGCTGAATTTATACTCGAAGATTCTGTTCTGTGCTTTCTTGGGAAATGGAACAAAGAAATACTTAATGTCAATGATGTTCTTTGGCCAGATATTCCTTTCAATCACAAACCACACAAATCTGCAGAAGAAGTTCTTGCTTTATTTATCTCTGACATCCATGTTGGTTCAAAGAATTTCGCTGGAGAGCTTTTCCTCCGCTTAATAAAATTCATCAACGGACAACTTGAATCAGAGAAACATAATCAAATAGGAGAAAACATCAAATATATCTTTGTAGGTGGAGATGTTGTAGATGGTGTAGGGGTGTATCCAGGTCAAGCTGATGATCTTCTTTTGGAGAATATTCAACTCCAATATCTGCTTGCCGCGGAGTATTTTGAGCAGATTAGAAGTGATGTAGAAATCGTAATCATTCCGGGAAACCATGACGCAGCAAGATCAGCTGAACCTCAAACGCCAATACAGAAAGAATTTGCTCCAGAATTACATGATTTAGATAATGTTCATCTTCTTGGTAGTCCTGCATATTTAAAAGCTCATAATGTTGAAATTCTGATGTCACATGGTAATTCAATTATGGACATTAATGCTGCTATTCCTGCTATTCATCATGAAACTTCGATGCCAGCAATGGTGGAAATGCTGAAAAACAGACATTTAGTTCCAATATATGGAAGAAGAACACCAATTGCTCCAGAGCCGGTAGATCAACTTGTTATATCAAAAATTCCTGATATATTTCAAACAGGACATACCCACATCGCTGGAGATGAAACCTATAAGGGTGTCACACTCATTAATTCTGGAACTTTCCAATATCAAACTTCTTACCAAAAAAGTATGAATATAAATCCAACTACTGGTAAAACCTACCTCATAAATCTAAGAAATTTACAAAGAACAATTATAGATTTTAATGAAATATCATAAAAGAAGGAAATGAACCGATATCATTCAATTGGAATTTCATCGTCTTCAATTTGCACATAAGATAGAATATCTGCTATTTGTGGTGCATGATTTGAAAGAACAGCAATCGCGTTTTTAAATTCTTCAATGTCACTAGTTCCTCCAACAAGATGAAAATCACCTATTGATTTTAGAATAAGAAAACCATTCTTTCCTCGAACCATTACATCATTAATAGGCGAGAAATTTAATCTTTCTAAGGCCAATCTAGCTGCCGCGACGAGAGCAGCACCTATAGCTGACAATTCAGTAGAATTAGCTTTCTTATCTCCGGCATAAAAAGCGATTCTATCTCCTGTGGCAGTTAAAACTGCGAGAGCTTCAAGTCTAGCCTCTTGTGTAATGTCTTTTAATTCTTTAGCTAATGCATATGCTATTTTTCTTTCAAGTCTCATGGTTCTCTAAAAATTTAAGACATTATTATATTAATTAATGTTACTATAATTTTCTCAAACAATATGATTAAAAAGCAAATAATAGCTATTTTTTATCTATGCATAAGTAATATTTTTAAACGCATTTCATTTATCAACATCAAAAAGAAGAGTACTCAATCTAGCGATGCGAGTATAAAGGTGAACATTTGTGTCTAGTGAAAGTGGTATATCAGGACTTTTAAGCCGATTCTGGAGAAAAATAGTAGCTCATTTTGAGGATTACGAAATAAAAAGAGAAACAATACTAAGCGCAATAAGCATGTTTATCATTCTGGCAATAGGAATCATTGTAAGAATATTTCCAATTATGAAAGGTTACGATCCTCTCATAAAAGCGTTTGATCCATATGTGCAATTAGTAAGCTCAGAATATATTGCACAAAATGGTTTATCGGCGTTTATTCATTGGTTTAAATCAAACTCCTGGTATCCTTATGGTTTTAATACAGGAAGCGAACTTTATTGGGGTGTTCCACTTAGCGCAGTAATTATTCACGGAATCCTGAATATATTTTCAATCAATGTTTCAATTCAACAAGTTGCTTACTTCAGCCCAGTAATTTGTGGTTTTATTACAATTATTACATCATATTATTTGGGGAAAGAGGCAGTAAGTCCAAGAACGGGACTGTTTACGGCTTTCTTTATGTCAATCTCTCCTGCATACCTCTCAAGAAGCAATGCAGGGTTTTTTGATAATGAATCAGTAGGTATTCTCTTTATGGTATTAACTCTGTACTTCTTTATACGTGCGGTTAAAAGAGGTGGTACCTTCGCTGCATTTGGAGCAGGGATTAGTTTAGGATTAATGATTGGAAGCTGGGGGGCTTATAGATATGTTCTAGACCTTTTACCTGTAATCGTGCTAGTGCTGGTTCTAACTCGCAAACTAACTTATAAACTAATCAAAACATATACAATCACAATTATAACCGCTTTAAGCATAGGTTTCTTAGTACCAAGAGTCATGAGAAACCAATTTTTCAACATAGAAAATATGATACCTGTTTTGATGATAGCTTTTCTAGTTCTCATTGCATTTATACAAAATCTATCTCGTAGTTTAAGCGAGAGGACATTTAAACAAGCAATTATTGTGGGTGCAATTTCGATTCTTGTGTTATTGGCCGTATTCATCACAGTTTTCCTATCCTTAGGAGTATTTACTAACATAGCAGAAAAATTCTGGTCAGTTATTCTGCCAGGTGAAAGACTCGATATTCCGATTATTTCTTCAGTAAGTGAACATCAACCCATGACTTGGGCTGAATTGTTTCAACACATTCACATAATGACTTTCTTTATACCTCTCGGTATGTATTATTGTTTGAAAAAACCAACTGATATAAATATCATAATTCTAATTTTAGGAATTACTACAATATACTTCTCTGGTTCTATGGTCAGGTTGATACTATTATTAGCACCAGCTGCTGCGCTTCTGAGTGCTATGGCGATTGATAAGCTTCTCTATACATATTCTCTAAGTGCTCATGGAAAAATGGCTTTAACGAAAAGAAAGATACGAATAACGAAATCAATTGGAAGAGATGAGGCAATAATCGCTTATCTTGTTATCTTTGGTTTGTTAGTAACTTTCTCACTTCATAGTGTAAAATTAGGAGAGCAATTCGCTAACTCTGAAATGGCACCAGTTTTCTTTCTT
>JAGLTP010000143.1 GCA_023135215.1 Candidatus Heimdallarchaeota archaeon | reverse complement strand
ATACCATATTCATAACATTCCATTACAAATGCCACTGCAGTACCTAAGCTTATTGTATCTACACCATAGTTATCACAATAGAAGTTGATTTCAATAATCGCTTCAGGATCCCAGACATACCAATTCGATCCTACACCAGCAATTGTCTCATACTCAGGTCCATCAACACTCACTTTTTCTCCTTTGTATGGTCCTGTGGAGCATTCGAAGTCTTTAACTCCATGAGTACAAGCCACGGCACATCCTTTCCAACAAGGATCAGGTCCTTTTTCAAACAAGTGTCTATAAACTTCTGCTCCAATTTTTTCAGATTGAGGATCACTTCCAAACTTGAAATTTTTAGTTGGTAGAAGATCATAATCATTCATAATAGGTATGAGATGAGTTGTCCCTATCATTCTCATTTCATTCTGTTTGGGATCAAGTTGAATCATTTCCCGTGTGTGTTTCTTTCCAACTTCCTTTAGAGTTTCTGGATCAGCAGGATTATTTCCTCTTGTTACTACATCTAGTTTTCTGACTACAAGAGCTTTCAATTTCTTGTTTCTGAATACTGTTCCAGTACCTCCTCTTCCTGCTTGTTTGTATCTAGCATACCCTCTTCGTGGATCATAATAGCTGAAATTCAGACAACCCATTCTGCTATTCTCTGCTCCGGGTCCTGCAGAAACTACAGAAACATCTCTCTTATTTCTTTCTTCTCCGCAATACTTATCAGTTAAAATTGTTCCAATTTTGTAAGTCTCAGATGGTAAATCCTCAGCTTCTTCAATTATAATCTTGCCATTTTCACCATCGATGTAAATGTAGATTTCCTTTTCCGATTTTCCCTGAATTGCTAGTACATCAAAACCAGAGTATTTTAGAAAAGGTCCAAAATATCCTCCAACATTGGAGTCAATAATAATTCCAGTTAATGGAGAAACAGCTGTTACGATGCTTTTTCCAGATCCTGGAAAGTTAGTTGTCCCTCCTAGTGCTCCTGCAGCTATACACAACACATTCTCAGGATCATCCCATTCAGTTTTTTTGTCTTTTGGGAGATATTTCCACATCATATACAAATCAAAGCCTTTACCTCCGATGAATTTATCTTTCATCTCTTTGGTTACGTCTTCTATTTTTATCTCATAGTTTTCCAAATTAATGTATAAGGCTTTGTTAGCATATCCTTTATCCATTATAGGAACTTCATACTCAAATTCCTTTATTGTCATTTCAATCACTTGTTTGATAGTTTCTTCATATTATTTTAAATTTATTCCATAAAACATGAAAATCTCTTATTCTTGTTGAAATTTATGAAGTTGGGAACAACATTTTTAAGTTGCTATTAGATTATTGGATGATTCACTTTGGATGTGAAAATAATGAAAATGAAAGTAAAAATAATCAGTTTAATGTTAGTTTTTTCATTAATGTTTATATTTCTTCCTTTATCAAACAATAATATAGTTGCTACTCCTGCGACAGAGGATTTCAAAATCAGATTTGGAGACTATACTGATCAGACACCTATTATCATAACTCATGATGATAATTTCTCCTTATATCCAATCACAGGTACAGGATCAGCTTTAGATCCTTATCGAATAGAAAATTTCAATATAACTTCAGTTACGGAGGAAACAGCGATATCAATATCTCATACCACTAAATATTTCATAATAAAAAACTGCTATCTCCGACCAACAACTACAGGTATATATCTATATAATGTAACTCAGGGTTCTGCACAGATAGTAGATAACATCATTGAAGGTATAGCGGTAGATTCAGGAACTGGGATATTTGTAAAATCAACAAATTCAACATTTATTGCGAATAATACTTATTCTAAGCCATTAGCTCATTCCGGTGCTATCGATTTAGAATATGCACATCATTCAGTTATTTTCAATAATACAGCCCTTGATGTTTCTGGATCCTATAAAACGAGCTTTTTACCAGTGTTTCGTTCAATTTCAGTTACGATTACAAACAATACTGGGAATCGTCTAGCTTTTGGAATTAGTTTTTATGAAGGTAGCAATGCTATTGTAGCAAACAATAGTTTCTCTGACTGTTTGAATACTGCCATATCGATTTACACATGTCCAGATTCAGTATTTGATAATAATTACTTAGAAGATTGTGGTTACATAGCAATGGAAATATATGATTCTCCTTCAAATGTCACCAATAATGTCGTTATCAATAAGGGCTTTAGAATCTCAAACTCAGACAACTCACTATACAGATTGTATCGCGTAGAAAATAACAAAGTAAATAACAAAGAGTTTGGATATTTCATTGATACTCCAGATTTAATTCTTGATTCAGGAACATATTCCCAAATTCATGCCTTAAATTGTTCAAATATGGTTATTGAAAATATCAATACAAATGATATAGCTTCAGTAATAACCTTGCGGGAGTGTTCAAATCCTTCTATTTCACATTGTGTTTTCAGTTATTCAGTTTATTCTCCGATTCTTCTTGCTAATTGTTCAACTCCAGAAGTATCATACAATCTATTTTCCAATTGTGAACAAGGTTTAGGTCTTTACTATTCTGATTTTGCTAATATCTATAATAACACCTTCATATATCAGTTCTTTGAAGCTTTAATGGTTGATTATTCGCATAATGCTTCAATTACATACAATCTATTCCAGGATGGTAATACAGGAGTTTGGATTAATTCTGAATCTCATAACAATTCAGTACATCACAATACTTTCCAGTATAGTTCAGCTTATGATGAAGGCAAAAATAACATTTGGTATGATCCAGTCGCACAACAAGGTAATTACTGGTGGGACTATTCCGGAACAGGTAATTATACTATTCCAGGATCTTCAAGATCTAATGATACTTATCCGCTATTAGTACCTCCTGTAAATATAATACCAGAATTCAAACTAGACAGCTATTTCTCATTTCTACTAGTACTGATGCCACTATTAGTTGTTATACCATATATAAGAAAAAGAAAGAAATAATCTAATTCTCTTTTCTCTTTTTTTTAGGTTCCCATAGTTCTATTTTATTCCCTTCTGGATCCATAATCCATCCAAATTTCCCTTCTCTATTATCTTCTATTTCATCAAAAACTTGAACTCCTTCTTCTCTCAGAATTGTGAGTATTTCTTTTAGGTTATCAACTGTGAAATTAAACATAAACTCTTTTTTGCTTGGTTTCATATATTTAGTATCTGCTTTGAATGGTCCCCAGAGAGTATAACCTTTTCTTTCTTCGTCTGCTTGTCTTTGCCAATTGAAAATCACATACGATTCATCTGGACCTTCTTCAACAATAGGTACCCCTAAATGTTTAGCATACCATTCTTTCAATTTTTCAGGGTCTTCTGATTTGAAAAAAACCCCACCTATACCAGTTACTCTTCTTATTTTAATCACATCTTTTAGAATTTTTCATGACCTTTAGGTTTTCCTTCCTCATAAAATGCTTGTATTTCAAGCAAGTAACCATTAGGATCTATGTAGAATGCATTGAATATTTTATATTCAGGAGTTTCCTTTGGTGGATGTTTTACTCTTACATCTTTAATTTGTAGAAAATTATACCAATCAATAACATCTTCTTCTGAGTCCACAACCAGAGTTAGAACAACTTCTTCAGGATTTTTAGGTTCGTTTTCTGTTTCGCAAAATCCCCAAAAACCATACTCTCCAACGTTGTAAACAATACACCTTTGTTGCTCTAATGCTATTGGAAACTTGAGAATCTCTTCATAGAACTCTCTTGTTTCTTTCATCTTATTTGTTCTCAAAAAAATAATTGGGTATATAGGTTTCTTTGTCATAATTGGAAAATAATTCTCAATCTTTTGAGTTTTTGCATTTGAAAAAAATTGTTTTAGTTTGCAAGAATCTGCTGCACTACATCGAAGATACTATCATCAAAAATAGAAGTTGTATAACATTGAACACCTTCATATTTCTCAAGTTCCAGGAAATCTTTTATTGTTGAAACTACTTTCCCTCTTACTCTTTTCTTTACTAAATCGATTTTGTGAGCTAGAACACAAATTTTAGCTCCTTTACTGTAATCATCAATATTCTCAACAGTTCTTCTAAAGAATTCTTTCGCAGTGGCAAGCTGGTCAGTGTTAATCGTATCAATAATAAAGAATACAGCTTTTGTGTTTGAGAAAATACTCTCCCTTAGAGTTGAATAAGTTTCTTGCAAGTAGTTCAGTTGCCCCCCTAAATCAAAAATACTAATAGATAATCCTGAAAAATCTAGTCTTTTTCTACTGAATCTTACTGTAGCTAGTAAATTAGCTGTATCTTCTGGTATTACTCCCTCAAAAACCACTTGAATGATTGAAGATTTCCCAACTTGAGATAATCCAGTAAAAATTAGTTTATACCTCATATCATCTTCTGATTTATCAGATAGAATTTTTTCTTCAGCTACTTTTTCTTGGAGAAAGCTCATCCATAGAGAACAATAATTTATCGCATAAAAGCCTTTCTAAAAATGAAATACTTATCTGGAAAGCACAAATTTTACAATAATATCTTTTCAATAGCTTCGAAAATTGATTTCTCAAAAATAGAAGTTGGATATATTTCAACGTTTTCTAAATTATCTATATCAAAGATGTTGGAAAGTGTTTGTAACCTTTCATCTTTCTCATCATCTGTTATTAAATCCATCTTATGAGCTAGTAATCTGATTTTTGCTTCGTTACAAAATTCATCTACATTTCTCAAAGCTCGCAAGAAATACGTCCTAGCTTGTTGATATTCCCCAAAATTTGCCGCATCTATTACAAATATTAAAGTTGAAAGGTTTGAAAAAATACTTTCCTTTAATGTACCAAAAGCTTCTTCTAAATATGGTATTTGTCCCCCTAAATCAAAAATATAAAGACTTATTCCTTCATAATCAATCTGTTTTCTTATAAAACCAATTGTAGCTTGCATATCTGAAGTCATTTCAGGATTTCTTCCTTCAAACACAGTTTGAATGATGGAAGATTTACCTGATTGAGATAATCCTGTAAAAAGAATTTTTCTTCCGAGCTTACTTTCAATTAGCTCTTCTACTAACTTATCAGTTTTTTTTATGTCATCTTCTAGATAACTCATACATTATTTTGGTATTCAAAGTTATTAAAAAGTTTCTAGTAGCCTTATTACTCTCTTTACTGATATATTTTTGATTTGTTCAACAGCTTTTAATAACAAAAACCAATAGCTATTTTGTATCTTATGGCAAAAGATTCATCTATCAATTTCGAATTATGTGTTGTCTGTAAGACATCTAGGATGTTATGTGGTAGAAAATCTTGTCCCTTATTGAAAAAATGGTCAAAAGAATACAGCATTGAGAAACCGACGATTAAAAATCTAGATGAATCTTTCTCACCTCCTTCATTTTTTGTAAGTTGGGGTAACTATCCTTATGCTACAGCTGGGCCTATGTTAACAGTAGATAGAGTTGGTTCTGAATCTATTGATAATTCAGATAATTGGCTTAGCAGAACTCAAGAAGAAATTGTCAAGATGCGAGTTTCACTCTTCAGAACAAGGACAAGATTGAATCTTAAACGACCATTAGATTCTGATATAATTCAAAAGAGTCAAGAGCTTCTCCTTGGAAAGAACTCTGTTGATGTAGAAGTCAATTTAACAAAAAATATTGTTCCTTCAATAAAACTTGATGAACGATCAGCTCCAGCAGGTCCAATTGCTCATATCGATAAGCTGAGAATCACAGAGAATCAATCACCAGTTCCAGCAATAGAAAGAAGCTATTATGATTCAGATCTACTTGCAGTTGATGCTGTTCAATATTTGGATAAAGAAAAGATAGATGTTAGTACAATTATCAGAATATTTAGTGCAGGGATGCTTGGCAGAGAACAGAACAGGAAACTTGTTCCTACAAGATGGTCGATTACAGCAGTTGATGATATCGTTTCGAAACAAAATATCGAGAAAATCAAAAAATTCCAAGAACTAGGTGAATTTAGGATTT
>JAGLTP010000142.1 GCA_023135215.1 Candidatus Heimdallarchaeota archaeon | reverse complement strand
ATTACAAACATCAACAGAGAAAGTATAATTGCTATCACTCCGAAACTTTTGAAGAAGTCTCTCCAACCTATCCATCTGTCAAAAACAACAACAAGGAATGGTGTTATTGATGAACCCATCATTCCAAGTGCGGTATTAAGTCCCATAGCAAATCCCTTCCTATCTTCAAAAAGATCAGCAATCGATGCATAAGCTACTGGATGATAGAAAGATGCCCCAAAACCGACCATCAATGCAGATAGAATTAACCCTTTGAAGCTTTGAGAATATGCAACCATAAACATACCTCCTCCCATAAGTAAAATTCCTAAAGGTACATAGATATTCTTGCTTTTTAGCCATCTGTCACCAGTTATTCCAACAACAACACTGCAAACAGCAAAAATAACTATTTGAGCGGTACCTACCAAACCAATCTGAGCATTTGTTAAGGCAATTTCATCTCTTACAATGAAAAGAGAAGCTCCTAAAACATAAGCGTAGAAGTGGTTAAGAAAATGTCCAAATATTAAAGCTGCTAGAGCAATGATTGGAAATCGACTACTGACTTCTGGCATTAACGGAAAATTAAAAGACTATGTTAAAAATCTTATTGTAACGAGATAAGTGAATTCAATTTCTGGGTAATAATTAACTTTTTTAGAGGATATCTGAATTAGTTATATGTGAACAAAGCTGAATACGTTTTCAAAATCACTCTTGTAGGAGATGGAGCTGTAGGTAAAACTTCTATTAGAAATCGATACATGGGTTACGGTTTCTCTAGTTCACATTTGATGACTTTAGGTGCAGATTTCGCCGTTACTGAAAAAGAAATGATACCAGATGAGATCTGGAAATTTCAAATCTGGGATGTAGCTGGTCAACCTATGTTTTCAGAAGTGAGACCTCGATTTTATAATGGTAGTATGGGTGCTCTTGTAGTTTTTGATGTAACTGATAAAAACTCTTTCAAGAGTTGCACTATGTGGGTAAGAGAAGTGTATCAATATTGTGGAAAAAATGCTATTCCTATAATTCTCTTGGCAAATAAAACAGATTTAAGAAATCGTAAAAGTGTAAATCTGAAGCAAGCTGAAAAATTTATTAGAATCTTAAACGAAGGAACTGCCAGTTTTGGTGTAACTAATCACTTGCTTGAAACAAGTGCAAAAACAGGTTTGAATATTGATTTAGCTTTTGAAAAACTTGGGAATGCTATTCGTGCAAGTTTCTAGCTACTTTAACAATAAGTTTTTCATAATGGAAAAAAAAGAGTAATTATTGTGGTCATAAAATGATATTCAAAGTTTTAACACTAGGTGATTATGGTACTGGGAAATCAACAATTTTCAGTCAATTTTTAAATAACGTTCCCGAAGCGGAAAGAAAACCTTCAATCAAACTCGATTTAATAGAATTTAAAAGAACCATTGGAGGGAAAGAAGTCACAATTAATCTCTATGATATACCTGGTCGAGAATTGACGAGTGATAATCGCTCTAAGCACTACAAGAATACAACAGGAGCAATAATCATTTTTGACATATGTCGTCCTGACTCTTTCCGTCATGTTCCATTTTGGTTAGAGGAGCTTATGAATTACTCGGGTATTGGTAAAGTTCCCATTTTACTAATTGGTAATAAATCTGATTTACGGGAAACAAGTCAAAGGACTCTTAATCCAATTGATGCGAAGGAGTATGTTTTTAGATTAAATAGAACAACAAGAGTAGATGGAGTAGAAAACCATTTTATTGAGTTGTCTGCAAAATCTGGAAAAGGTCTTATTGTTGCAATTGATATGCTTGTAGAATCGATGATTAAACATCAAGAATTAATATCAAAATAGTTCGGAAAAATATATAGGGAGAGAAAAAAACATCTCTTCATGGATTCATATATCAGTAAAATTCGTGATGAATCACCTACGTTAAATGAATTCGTTTTTCTTAATCATGCTTCTAGAGGACCA
>JAGLTP010000141.1 GCA_023135215.1 Candidatus Heimdallarchaeota archaeon | reverse complement strand
TTTCACCTACAATTTTAGCCGTTGGAATTGTGAAACTACCAAGACCACACCCATAATCTAAAACAACGTCCCCAGACCTAATACCAATTTCCTTTACAGTTTTTTTAAGATTTACTAAAAGATCTCTGGTTGCTATCATAAACGCCAAAACTCTAAAAAGAGAATTACTTACCAATTCAACCATTTTATTCACTATAATTTCTTTAGTATATGTTAATCGCTTAATAGTTAATAAGCATTTTTTATCAAATGTAGTTATCTATAATGAGGAAAGAATTACCAAGGGATGATGGTTCAATCTGTTTTCAGCATTTATCATGTTTTTAATAATAATGCCCAAATCCAGTCAACCATTGTATGTACCAACATAGCAGAGAATAATCCACCATAAATCCAACATACACCGTAAATTATTCCTGCTATGGACGCTAAAAGAATATATATCCATGCAAATTCTTGTGATGTGTTATTCCAATGAGATAAACCAAAAACAAATGAAGATATTACCACAGCTGACCACTTCCAATATGGATATATTTTGCTTTCTTTTTTCACTATGTTTTCCATCAATTGTTGTTGTATAACTCCTCTTGCGATTGTTTCTTCAGGGAGAGCTATAGTGATCCAGATACCAATAAGTGTTATGAAGAACATACCGGATCCAGGCCATACAGGAGACCAAACCAAGAATTTTGTTAGTAATCCTATTGGGACCACAATTATGAATAAAACTATTAAACCAATTAATGCAATTAGAAGTTTCTTTGAAGTTACTTTCCAATTGAATTTTTCAAGAAAATTCTCTAACTGAATAGAATAGAGAAGTAAAATTAAAGCAGAAATCCAAAACGCATTAAATTCATACTGCAATTCAGTGAATCCATTTATCGCATCATAGGTATATCTCCTATCAAAACCTATTGCAAAGATTACAACAGAGGAAATATGGAAAATGAATGCAATTCTTTTAATGAAATCATGAGTAACAATAATTGGTATAAGCAATAGTACTGTGGGGAGTAAATACCAAAGAAGATAGGAAAGGATTGCTTTCAATATATTTGGAGAAAATATCAAATTGAGTAGGGGGATAAATAAAAGAAGAGCTACTATTGGAAAAAAATGCATTCTTTTTTGATGTAAAAACTCTAGGATCCTCTTATTTGTCGTAGGAATTAGAAGAAAGAATATTGAACTTAAAAGGA
>JAGLTP010000140.1 GCA_023135215.1 Candidatus Heimdallarchaeota archaeon | reverse complement strand
ATACTCCACTGGATTTAGCTCAAATGTACTACAATCTTAAGAGTCAAGGAGTTAGAAATATCAACTTTGTAGGTGGAGAACCTACACCTAATCTTCATTTAATTTTGGAATCCTTCCTAGAAGCTCAAGTGAGTTTACCTATGCTTTGGAATAGTAATATGTATCTCACTGAAACAAGTATGAAGATCTTAGCTGATGTTTTTGACATTTGGTTACCAGACATGAAATATAGTAACAATGAATGTGCAACCAAATATTCTAAAGCCCCCAAATATTGGGAAGCTCTTCAACGAAATATGAAGATGATAGAAGAGCGTGGAAGTGGAGAGTATATTATACGACACCTTGTTATGCCTAATCATACAAAATGCTGCTCAATTCCTATTCTTGATTGGGTAAGTGAGAATCTGAAAACTCCTCTAGTTAACATAATGGGGCAGTATAGACCTGAGTATAAGGTCCTTAGAACGGAAATGTATCCTGAAATAAAGAAAAAACCTACCACTTCTGAAATGTATAATGTTAGAAAACATGCAGATGATTTAGGAGTATATTGGAAAAGCGTTTCTTGATGCTTAACCTTAGAGATTCACTTTTGAGTTAGACTATACTCATATCCCATAGCAGTCTTTTTGTTGTCGATCGTTCCCACTTATTTATGGCACTTCTTGCTGCTATTGTTTCCGAAAGAAAAGTGTGTTGAAAATCAGAAATGAATTCTACCAGTTTTTCAGGTTCTTGGACTTTTTCCATTAATGCTTCAGAGATATAAAAAGTGATTGAAAAACCTGGTTCTGGTTCTTTTTGTACTATCCCTGTTGCTTCAGAAAGTGCAAAACTTAAACGTCTTAATAACATATCATCAAAAGGATCTCGGAGTTCTAAAATGAGCGAAATCAAACTTGAATTCTTAGTTTTCTCGATAAAGCCATTTTTTAGAGGGAATTGCCTTAAATCCATATCTCTGCAGTCTTTACAAATAACACAGGGGTAATTTATTCCTCTTTGAGGGCAAATGTATTTTTCCAATTTCATTGCTTCCCTGATATTGTCTTTATCATCAGGGAATTCTTTTTTGATTGGACTTACACTCATCAACCACACACTTGCATCTTATCATTTATATTTACTGTTAGATGTAAAGAGGTTTTAAATCTCAAAAATTTCTTCTTTCTCTTCCTGAAGTTGATTATTTACCCATTTAAATCGAGTTTCCGGAAAAGCAGAAATCACAGCTGATATAACTTCTTTGAGTTTCCAAAGATATTGATAACATTCATTCTTTTTTTTAGCGAATAAAGCCATAATTTCGTTTACACTCAGACTATATTCTTGTAGTTTAGAAACAGCTTTTTCTTTTGATTTTGTTCCCTTAAAACTTGAGTGAAACTTTTCTTGCCAATTCTCTTTTAGTAAACTATCTGTAATCAAATTCTTAAAATCAACAACTATTGTTTCCAAATCAGCACGAATTTTCCATAAAGTTCGGTTAATTTCATTTGAGTTTTTTTCAGATATGGTTTCAAGAAGTTCAGTATATGATTTCATGGTTTCTTGAATTTCTTGTTTCAGAATTGAATAGTCACCTGAGGTAGACATTAAACAGCGAAGAAGTGACGTAATATAAAAAAATGATGTTTTCAAACAAATATTTTATAACAGAGCTAGTTTTGTTCTCATTATACATGTCTAACAATAGACACAATTTCGATTTGGAGTTCTCACTTCCTAACGAAGACACCTATTTAGATTCTGCAACCCTTGGAAAGCTTCCAACTTCATCGATAAGAAAGATTCAAGATTTTTATGGAACCAACATAGGTGGAACGATTAGAGGTACTCATAAGCTTGCTATTGAAGCTTCGAAAGTTCTTGAAGGAAAGAGAGATGCTATATCCAGAATATTCAATGTTGCTCCTAATCAATTATCATTCCTCCCTTCAAGAGAAGTTGCTATTCTCAACTCTCTTTTTTATCTTGATAAAACTGGAAAGAACAAAATCTTGACCAGCGTATTAGAAGATCACTCAATTCTTGCACCTTTAATAAAATTTAGTGAGATATTTAACTTGGAGATTGATTATCTATCACTTAAAGATGAGGAAAATCTTTTGGATAATTTGAATGAAAGGATCTCTTCTGAAACAAAAGCAGTTGTTTTATCAGCATTAACTCTTGGCATAGGTGTCAAAAGGGATTGGGAAAACATATCTAAAATCTGTAAGGATAGGGAAGTTCCTTTCATTCTAGATATAAGCCATTCAGTTGGACATGAACCATACAATTTTACTGAACAGTCTCCAGACATTATTCTTTCTTCTGGTTCTTCAGGAGCTTTAGGTCCTCCTGGAATAGCATTTCAAATACTAGCAGAGGATATTGATAAGACATTTGAACCATTTTTAGTAGGTGGTGGATCAATAGTATCTTTGAACACTAAATCATTTAAACTTCTTTCTGGGAGCAATAAATATGAACCTGGTCAATTGAATCTAGCAGCTATTGTAGGATTGGAAAACAGTTTAACAGAACTAAGAAATATTGGGTTTGAAAAGATAAAATCCTATGAAACAAAATTAAGAAATCTAATAGTCGATGGATTGAATAGTACTTCTAAAATCAGTCTAATTGAAAGAGATGGGTTGGAATATGGTCCTATTATCTCTTTCATGAGTGAAGAAATAGATGCTCATGATATAGCGATTATTTTAGAAGACTTGGGAAAGATATTTGTAAGGAGTGGAGCTTTATGCTCGCATCTATTTATGGATGAAATTGGGGAGGATTCTCTCATACAAGTATCAACTCATGTCTATAACACTGAAGAGGATATAGGAAAATTCAACGAACTCCTCAATTCGATAATGGAAGAGATTTAGAAACAGTTATTGAGGGTCACATAAGCTTCTTTCTGGCATAGCTGTAATGCTTTACCAAATGCCTTCCGATCATTCCCTAGTATAGAAGATGAACATTCGTATTAACAAATTTTTCTGTTCAAACTATTACTTTCTTATCGTGAAATGATTAAGTATGTCTTTTTCCCTATCATTCTCTAGTAATGTTTTAAAGTAGTACAAATAACTCATCGTTAGTAATATGACAATTACAAGATTCGGAATTGATTTTAATCTACAAGAAGACAAGATCTATCTTGATTCTGCAACAATTGGTAAATTACCGGTTTCTTCATTAGACACGATCGTTAATTTCTATCAAAAAGAGGGCACAGCTACTATTAGAGGTGTGCATAGCGAAGCCATCGAGAGCATGAAAAAGCTAGAAAATAACAGAAAGCATATTGCAGATTTCTTCAAAGTAGAAGCTACACAGGTTTCTTTTTTACCTTCCAAAGAAACAGCACTAACAAATGCTCTGTTCTCATTAGAAGCCATTGATAAGAGGAAAATTGTTACAAGTATTCTTGAAGATCATTCAATTCTTGCTCCAGTGATAAAGACCCATCAATCTTTTGGAACTGGGCTGGAATATTTGAATTTTAAAGACGAAGAAGAATTAACTGAAAAAATACATGAACAAATCACATCCAAAACGGATATTTTAATTCTGTCTTCTTTAACTCCAACTAATGGGATAATAAGAGATTGGAAGGGAATTGCTAAACTATGTCAAGAATTAGAAGCCACTTTTATTTTAGATATTAGCAATTCAGTAGGACATGAACCTATTGAGCTAGATAGAATTTCCCCAGATATCGTTTTAACCGCTAGTTGTGTTGGTGCTCTTGGACCTCAGGGATTAGCACTCCAAATTCTATCCAATGATATTGAAAAAGAAATGAATCCCCTGATAGTGGGAGGTGGTTCAATTATTGCTCTTGAGGAAAAAATGTTTCATCTAACTTCCTCTGGTTCGAAATTTGAATGTGGAATCATGAATTTAGCAAACATCTCGGGTTTAACAAACAGCTTGGAGCTTTTATCAAATGTAGGATTATCAAAAATTCAAGACCATGAACTAAAACTTAGTACACTAATTAGAAAGGGTATTAGTAATTTACCTGGTATTGAACTCATCGAAATCAAAGGAGTTGAGTATGGACCTATTACAACTTTTGCAAGTGAAATTCTTGATGCTAATGATACAGCAATTATACTTGATGATATGAAAAATATAATTATCAGGAGTGGAGCTTTGTGTGCTCATTTATTCATGTATGAACTGCCATATAATGATTTAGCAAGAATCTCAACGCATCTTTATAACACAGAAGAGGAGATAAATATTCTAATCGAATTTCTTGAAGAGATACTATCTCAGATAGAGACATAAAAATGTAAAGAAAATATTATGAGAGGAGAAGATATCTAACGAACGAGAATTTAGCATGTATAGTCTAGTGGTAGGACTGCAG
>JAGLTP010000014.1 GCA_023135215.1 Candidatus Heimdallarchaeota archaeon | reverse complement strand
GAGATTCACCTGAAAATGCAATAATTGAGTATAAAATCTATTTTACTGAAGAAGAAATTCTCAATTACGAAAAAGTAGATGCAAAATGGTTATACGAGTAACGTATTAAAAATTCCATTTTTCCTTTTTTTAAATATAGTAGTTACCAAATTTCGTTTGAATCAATGTCTTTTTATTTCAATTATCTCGAAAGACTTTATAGAATAACTGGTCCATAAATTCTATTTATAATCAAACAAGAGAACAAAGGAGATTTTCATGTCCAGAGTTGTAGATGAGAAGAGTGGAAAAAGAATCAGAAGTCCAATAGGCGTGATCTTAGGACATGTAGATTCTGGAAAAACAAGTTTACTTGATAAAGTAAGAGGGACAGCGGTTCAAGCTAGAGAAGCTGCGGGTATTACCCAACATGTAGGGGCATCGTTTTTTCCCTCTGAGACAATTCTAAATGTATGTGGGTCTTTGATGCAATCAGCTAAAGCTCAATTGAATATCCCTGGCATATTGATTATAGACACACCAGGACATGCAGCTTTTATGAATCTAAGAAAAAGAGGAGCTTCTGTTGCTGATATTGCTATCTTGGTTGTTGATGTTACTCGCGGTTTCCAAGCGCAAACCTATGAATCTTTAGATATTTTAAGGATTAGAAAAACACCTTTCATAATTGCTGCCAATAAAATTGACAGGATCTCTGCATGGAAATCAGTTCCAAATGCACCATTTCACGAAACCTATAGCAAACAGAATGAAAAAGCAAGTGCAGACATGGATAACAGAATATATGAGATCATGGGAGAACTATCCGAGCTAAGAATGGAAGGGGAAAGATATGACAGAGTAAAGGATTTTAGAAAATCAATTGCTATTGTACCAACTAGCGCACAAACCGGTGAAGGTATCCCTGACTTGTTTTTAGTTCTTTCTGGTTTAACTCAACAATTTATGATGGATAAGTTGGAATACAGTGAAGGTCCTGGAATAGGTACTGTTCTTGAGGTGAAGGAAGAGGAAGGTTTGGGAACAACTATTGATGTTATTCTATATGAGGGAGTAATGAAGAAAAATGATAAAATAGTGGTTGGATGTAGAGAAAAACCTGCTCTTCTCAAAATTAGAGCTCTTCTAGAACCAAAGGATCTTGATGAGATGAGAGACCCCAGAGATAAGTTCAAAGGTGTTGATTCAGTTTATGCGTCAGCTGGTGTGAAAATATCTGCTCCGGGTTTAGAGGATGCATTAGCTGGCGCTCCAATACGAGTTGCTCCACCTGGAGAAGAAGATGATGTTTATAAGGCTGTTGAGAGCGAGCTTGAGAGTTTCAGAATCGAAACAAATACAAATGGGTTAATTCTTAAAGTGGATACGCTGGGAAGCCTTGAAGCAATTGTTGATATGCTAAAAGAAAAGAACATACCAATCCAGAAAGCTGATATTGGAGAAGTTAATAAGAAGGATGTTATTGATGCAACAATAGTAGCTGAAAAAACACCTGAATATGCAGCTATTCTGTGTTTTAATGTGAATGTTCATCCTGATACTCAAGAAGAAATAGAAGTGAACGATATCAAAGTTTTCAGTAACAATGTTATTTACAATCTAATAGATGATTTTGAGAGATGGATGATAGATACTAAAGAAGCAATAAAAACTGATTCACTAAAAGATTTGCAGATGCCTGCGAAGATTGAATTACTTCCTGATCATACCTTCCGATCAAGTAAGCCTGCAATTGTTGGAGTTGAAGTGCTAGGAGGGAAAATTCACCCTCAGCAAATGTTGATAAGACAAGATAACAAGAGAGTGGGAAGAATACGTCAAATTCAAGAAAAACAAGAATCAGTTCAAGAAGCTACTAAAGGTAAACAAGTTGCAATATCAATCAGGGGTCCAACAGTTGGTAGACAAATAAAGGAAGGAGATATTCTCTATGTTGATATTCCTGAAAAACATGCAGTTTTGCTGATGAAGAGATATAGAGATATGATAACTAATGATGATGCAAAGATTCTGGAAGAACTTGCAGTAATTAAAAAAGAAAACGTCAGTAAGTACTGGGGCTGGTAATCCGTCTAAAACGCGGTAAGTTTATATATTCTCCTACACTCTTTTTCTTGGCTGAGTACTAGTTTTTCAACCTTTACTCAGTTAGTTCCTGAGGTCCACCCTGGGAAGGGATTCTTCTTACTTACTAGAATATTTTTTCCACCAATTGTTTACAAAATGAAAAGTGTCCTTTGAAGGTAAATTATATCTAATTAATGGTTTGACTAGATGTCTTTGTGCTTGAGCAGGTGGAATGTATACACCCAATTGGATTTCTCGATCAATAGGGATTTTTAACTTGGAAATGTGACGATCTTTATGTCCACATTTTCTGCATTTGTAACCCTTCTCCTTTCCATCACTAGTCATTCGTTTTCCACATTCAGGACAGAAAGGAGATGCTTCCCTAAATTGATCTGCAATAGAAATGATTTCACATTTTTCTAGCTGAATAGTAAAGGATTGAAATTCTTTCTTATGTCTTACACTTCCATAGGCTAGAATTTTATCTCTTGTCATTAATTTTTCAATTATCCTTCGAAAACTCTTACTTGGCTCGAAAGCTGCTACGTCAACTATTTTACCTGATTCTGCAACCATACCTTTGAAAATTATATGTCCTCCTGCGAGAGTTCTTGGGGAATTAATAACCTCAATTTGACCCTTGAATGTATTGAAGTTGCGAATTGCTGAAGTTGAATACTTAAAGTGTTGGTCAGTTCCCTGATTCGTTCTAAAAATGCAATAAGCTTCAATTGGCTCCTTTATTTGTACTATTTCTAAAGCTTTTAACAGAACTTCTGCTTTTTCTCCTCTTATACCATAAAGCACTGGATCAAGTCCTGCAGGACATATAATCGCTTTTCCCGTTTCTTCATCAATGTTATTGAAAACAAGTGGTGCTAGCTCCCTATCCATTTTTTTTATGGATTCAAAATCCACTTTTCTTTTTGTACCAATAGAATGTGAAATCCGATATGTCAAAAGCTCGAATGTAAAATCTTCTTCTTGGGGATTAAGAGAGTTTCCAATTGCTGCTAATGCGCCAATTATACCTCGACCGTTTCCAATTAGATGATATACTGAACACAATTTCTTTGCTACTGTTTTTGCATCGTTAATAGAAATAACATCTGTAAGTGCTCTTTGAGCAAATTCTTTGAGTTCAAGAGGTATGTTTCCTTTAATAGCTGCAAAACCTGGATTTGTATTTGGATCCTCTTGGTGAAGTTCTTCAATTATATCAATGGACACAGAAATAATTTCATTCAAATCTTCTTCTTTAACTCCCAATGTCAAAGCAATAGCTCCATTGCCTCTTGTTCGCCATGGAACATTGGGGTTGTTACGAATCAATCTTGGATAATCTAGAAAATCTACTTTATTGTATATTTTTTCTATAACTTTAGTTGCAATATATGTGGTACAATTTCCTTTAAGGGAATCTGTATCATCAAAACCAATATGCAACATAGTATCTGAACTAGATGTCAAGATTTCACAAATCAAAATAAAAAAAAGGAAATATAAAAAATTAGATAGAGTACCAAATTTCCCCGGATCTGTCCTTGGAGATATTTATACATTCTATCTGTTTAGCAAGATTCTCTATTCTTTCTTTGAGATCACCCCTCCAAATTCGCATTATACCCGCTAATTCGGAAAGAGATACACTATTTTTTGGTTTAGTAATAATTACTTTGAAGATATTTCTGAATATCTC
>JAGLTP010000139.1 GCA_023135215.1 Candidatus Heimdallarchaeota archaeon | reverse complement strand
TAAGCTTGAAAACCATATTCTGTTCCATTCCCAAACTCACTAATATAATAAGGCCACATATAATTAAAATTCAAAACTGTTTCATCACCTGTTAAGATTGAGGCGGTTGTGTTGAGAAGGTATTGCTTTCTATATGCATATACAACATAGTCTCCTTCTATGTCATATTCAAGAATTGTTTTATTAGTTATAATATCAAAAACAAGATCACCTTGAACGAAATAATAAGCAATTGCATTACCATAATCAAGAAAACCTGGCCGATCACTTACATTAAAGAACTCAAAGAATGCTTGATCATAAAACAATGAATCATTTTCCCAACCACCGGTATACATCCACTCTGAATTCTCTCCTGTACCATCAAAGGGATTGAAATCATCTTCAGTTAATTTTCCATAAACATCTAATCTTTCATTTATAGCCACAATATTATTAACAGAGCTTTGTGGGAGAAGAAGCCCTATTGTGACTGCTGAGCCCACAAAAATGGTTATAATTGTTATACCTAAAACTGTTCTAAGTCCTGCTTGCATAATGAATCCTCATAAATTTAATTGTTAAAGTGCCGTCTCAACATATATATATAAAGGTAATGACGACAGCATGACATTACAGACGGTTTAAAGGAAAAAATGATAGAGCGATTATAAGTCTATCTCTGTGTTTTTGTGATAAAAAATAAGGGAAAGAGAGCGAAGATTGTTGAGTTTTTATTCTTTTTTATCTTCTTTTAGTATGCGTTGGATTTTGTAGGAGTCATGAAGCCAAAGTTCTTCTAATTTAGCAGTATCAAGATATCCAACCACTTCATCTTCTTCGTTTAGTAACTCAATAATAACATCGGAAAGAATTTCAAACTTCTTCAACACTTGTTTTGGCATCTCTAGATACGAGAAAATCCCTCTAATTATGGCTCCATTACTTCGTCGTTTTTGGATCGAAATAATAACATCAAGATTTGAATATCGTTTTCTTATTTCATGATAATTCGCAGCTGAAAGACCCTCAGGCCCAGGTTGGAGAATTATATAACCTCTAGTAGGTTTGTCCTTTATATCATAACTTTCTAGAATCCCCTTTTGATCAACAACACCTGATAAGAGAGGATAATTGTCATATACATCCAACGAAAGAAGATTGCATAATCCTTTTGCATTTTCGAAAGTTTTTATGAAACCTCCAAAATCTGTTTGGTAAAATTCAGACGGATTTTGGGTTCCTATCATGAAATCTACTAACAGGTTAGCTTCTCTGTGATTCATTTTCTCCTTGAGAATGTCAAATGGAATATCAGTTGGATTGCTCTTTACTATTCTTGTTTCATCTACAAGTATAAAGGGTAGGTTTTCAGTAAAATTTTTCTTCATCAAGTAGTGAATAAAGGATAAAACTGAAACGGAATCTCTAACGATTGCAGTAGTTTTCTCCACCTCAGCCAAATCTTGGAAGGGCATAGGGAGAGTCAAAAGTAGAACTGCTTGAATTTCTTTTTCTTTCAATATCCCTAAAATTTTGGAAATTGCTCCAAGGGTAAATGCATTATTATCCAGAACAAGGAAGACAAAAGAAACGTCTCTGAATGTTCTCTCTAAATATCCTGTAATACTCACTTTATTTGATTCAAACCATTTTATTCCACTTGAAAATGTTTGTTTAGTAATAGGAGTTTCAGGAAGGTCTAGTGAAGGTATTTTCATGCTGACAGTTTCAATCTCTAATTTACTAGCTAATAATAATGAATCTGGAAATTTGTTTGTAATCCTGTTCTTCATTACTGTGAGTATGGAACACCCCCTTGTCCCTGAGAAAATAAAACCAAACGATTTTGTTTTCTCTTCTCCATCTAGATAAAGAGTATTTGATTTATCACAACCGATCAATACAGAATCTGTTTGAAGACTGTCTCTAATGACATTTTCATGATGGAATTGATACAGTCCATTATACTTCTTTGGAACATCAATTCCCACTTTTTTTCTTCTCCGTCCTAAAATAGATTTAACCCTGGACATTGTTTCTTCAAATACAGATAACCTTCGTTATTTTTAAGACTTTTCGACTAAAAGCTACACAATAGTATTTCCATGAATCAATACGAAATTGTTAAAAGTAAGCGAATGGTATAGAAACTTGTTATGGATTCGAATCCTACTAAACCAACAGATGTCAAAGCTAAGATTATTCAACCTAACAAAGTTGAACTTCCAAAATTTGAATTTGAAGATATGTTAATTGAGCATTATAAAAAATATCCAAGAACAGCAGGAATGGTAGAAAACCCAAGATATGTGGAAGCGTTGCAGAATCCTTTCAAGAAATTCTATCTTGTGCCCTTAGCTCTTTTTGGTTTAAAGATGAATACGATTCTTTCGTTAAAGTGGAAGGATTATCTTAAATTATGGATATACATAGTGATTATGTCGATACCTACTTTTATAATGGTGTATTTTCCGTTTGTGGGAAAAACAGACCCACTTACAGGAAACAGAGTGGTAGTAGATGTAACAGTATCAATATACACGCCTATCCTTATAGCTGTTCTGCTATCGTTATTCTATTTAAAATTCACACACGATGGTTTTCTAGGTTTAGTTTTGGAGAAAAGAGTGGAGTGGATAGAAGAGCCAGTAAGGGAGTATTATTCCAAATTCTATGATAGAAAAATACCCAAAAATCCCTTGATAATCTTACTTGCATTAGGAACGGGATTAGCAGTTAATATTCCATTAATATTATCAACTCCAAGTATTGCTCTGTTTCCAGAGAATGTTCTACTATCGCAAACATTTGGAGTAATTTCTTGTATATTAAGCCCCATTTGGTTTTACATATTTTATGTAGAAACCTATTACCTAATTCAAAATACAAGGTTGTATTCTAAGATTCTTAATTCAATAGAAGAAAAAATAGAAGTTTATCTTAATGAATACGGAACATTACTAACAAGAGAAAATTATGATATCATATGGGCTTTGGGTGATAAATGGAGTAAAGGTCGTTCAATAAGACAGATAGAAAACATACCAGTTGCAGGTATCTTATCAGCATTAATTATTACAATTGCTATGATGATGGGAAGCATCAACGCTATCATTTATGGGATAGTGGGAAGGATGCCAGAGATAGGATTTAATCTAGGTACATTACTAGATAGCTCTGCACCTTGGACAGTAATAGTGATTGTAATTTCAGTTTTACTCGCGATAATACTTTTCTTAGTAGTATTTTTACCATTGAATTCACTTAGAAAGAAGTTGAAGAAATTCAAGATTAAAGCATTGATTGAACTTGACAATTATATTTTCGCAAATGTAGTTGAATTTGAAACTAGATATGCTGAGGAAGCAAGAGAGGAATCTGTAACAATGTTCCAACTGAGAGAATATATAGCTGGAATGAGAACTTTCCCAATTTCGACAAATAAGCTCTTCAGAACAATAGTTGCGGTAGTCATCTGGGTAGTAAACATTCAGAAAATCTTCAGAGCGGTAACACAAACGGGGGCTTAACAATGTCTTGGTTAAAAAGAAAACTATTCAAAAAGAAAATCTCTATCACAGTAATTGGTATAGGAAATGCAGGCTGTAAGATTGGTGATGAAATCATCCGTCAGCTCAGAGAAAGCAATATCACAGTAAAATCTCTAGCAATTAATTATACAGATAATTTTGATCCAAAAATAAAGCATTTTGCTGAAGAGTTCTGGTTTGGAAGCCAAAACAATCCTTCTTCCAATGGTGTTCTTGAGAATGCATGGAATGAAATACAGAATAAAGAACCTGATTTAAAGAACAAACTTGAAGACGTTGTATTTTATAAGAAAGGGGATGGAAAATCTGAAGATGATTTAGCTTTACATCTCATAGTGGGAAGTGGAGGAGGAACAGGAAGTGCAGGTACAATGATAGCTAGTAATATAATACTAGATATAACAGGTGATGCCCCTACTATCATCTATATTGTTCCAGAGAAAGATGAAGCATCACTGATTCAGTACAATGCAGCAACTGCACTACATTTTCTAGGTTTCAGTTCTAAAGGTCCTAGATCTCCGATTCTTCTATTCGATAATGAGAAACTCATGAAAATTCTAAAAGATGAGAAAATAGATGAAGTTCTAGATATTTCCAACAATATATTAGCTGAAATATTAACTACTACAGTATTAGCAGCTTTACAAGAGAGTGTTCACGAAGAGTATAATGCAGATTTGAAAGATTTCTTCTCATCCTTCACAAAAGAAGCAAGAGGACTAGGTGTAATTGTGTCTCTAGATAAAGAGTTTGAATCTCTAGAGAAAGCTCAAAATGTTCGATTTTCTGATATATTTTTCAACGAACTAGATGAAAGTTCAAGTTTATCAGCTGATGTTACAAGAGCAAAGAGAGGATATTTAACGATAAATATGCCTACTACTTATCAATCAACATTTGAGACTAGAAAGATAGTAAAACGATTTGAGAAGGGATCTATCAAAGTAGCTTTAAATTCTATTGAAGAACCGGTTCTCACCATACGAGGAGTTCTTACAGGTATTCATCCAGATTATGTAGATAGATTCTGGGAGATTCTGGAAAAAGGTAGAGATAGTCGAAATGAAATAATAACAAAGGAAGAGAAAATTAGACAATCGCATATAGATTTGAAACATTAAGAATTTCTCTTCTTATTTGTATTTTTCTACTTTTTTGCTATTTTCGAAATAGTGAAAACTTATAAATATAAGATTTTTATCAGCGTAATTATAAACCAGTGAGTAAGATGATAGAACCTTCTGTCAATATTGAAAATAAACTGAAAAGTAGAATTGAGATCACTCGAATTTTTAACTTAATTCCTTGGGTAAAGCTAAAGCGAAAATTCAAAGG
>JAGLTP010000138.1 GCA_023135215.1 Candidatus Heimdallarchaeota archaeon | reverse complement strand
CTATCTGTAATTTCAACATTTGTTCTTCTGAATAGTCTCCTAGTATGTCATATAGTAAGTCTCTTGATAATCGATGAACGGACTTACTTGTGATATCTGGGTTTATTTTGTGTAACGAAATAACAAACTCTTTCCAAGTTTTCTTATATTCTCTAGTTTTCTTTGTACTAGCTTCTCTAATAAATTTGGAAAACAGATCTTTGCTTTTCTTAGGTAAACGTTCTCTCTTGATTCTACTTTTCATACGACCACGGAGGAACATTCCAGTTCCAGCAAGAACAGCTGCAACAGAACCTCCTGCAATTATTACCCATAAGTAATCATCAAGTAATGTTCTAGGCTCAAGAGCGAAGAAAAACAACCAATCTGACTCATAACTATCTTCAATTGTATTACCATCTCTCTCTCTATGTTGTTTGAATTTGATTCTCATTTCTAAGTTTACTATCTCCCAAGCAGAATCATATTCATACGAAGAAAATGTGTTTAAAGTCTGTCCTGCTTGAGTTAGATTTTCACTAATGACTTCAGTATTTGAAAAATGTGTATCTAATCGATAATCTATTTCTAAATTGAAAATACTTACAGCATTAGAGTTAAGCTCAGTCAGATTTATTACTATCTCAAACTCATTCAAACCATTTTTTAATTTAACAGAATCAGCGTTTGCTATTATCTCAATAATGGTTCCATTATTAGTATCAAATGTTTGAGTCATAGTTGCACCTGACACAAAAGTTGACAATGTAGAGATAGTTAGAAAAATGATTAAAATAGATAATAGTAGTTTTTCTTCTCTGAATCTCATTATATAACCAAGGTTATTTTAGTAAAAAAACTTTCTTCCTCAGAAATAACTTGTTGTTAGATTTATATTATGAAAACATTCTTTGAAAGTGTTTCCATAAAAGAATCGAAATCGAAGAATTGAATAGAAATTTGATTGAATTAAGAAAGAAATAGAAAATCTATTATTTCAAACAAAAACCACTTTGATTCCTTCAAATTCAATCTTCTAGTTCATATGACACATCTAGACTTCCAGAGAAGATATTCAAGAATTGAGTACTTCGTTTCTCTTCAGGAACGTTTTCTTTATTCATTTCTTCTTCTATTTCTTTCTTTAACATATCAATTTCGCTTATAAATTTGAAAATAATTTTGTTTATTTTGAACATATGTTTCCATTTGCTGAGCTTAACATGATTAACGTAAATACTGACATCCATTGGAGATATCTTTATTTTTTCTATTATATTTTCTCTTCCTTTTTTTTCAATCACATCAGCAAAATCTCCTATTTTGCTGATAACCTCATTAATCATAACATTCTGAAGATTGGTAACGAAATTAAAGTAGTGCCTTGTCAAAGGAATTTCTTCAAATTTATCAGCGGAAAGAAGTTCACCAGCAACATATCTATACAATTCCTCTTCTGAGTATTTGTCGATATCTTGAAGATCATTTGTGATCCTATCAATTCGATCATCCATGGCTTGCATATGATCGTCATATAATTTTTTTGTAGCAGATGAAAGCTTGTAGAATTTACCCCAACTATCCTCTGATTTCTTACTATCAAAAGTAATTACACCATTATTTTTTAGTTTCCTGATATACCTCAGGGTTGTACTTTCAGGTTTATTTATCATAATTGCGATTTTCTTAAGATTGAGTGATTCATACCAATTAAGAGCAGTTACTATACTAAACTCAATTTCATCGTCAACTAGAGTTAAGTACCTGTCTTTAGTTTTTTTGTTTTCTCTATTTTTACTCATTCTTATTCACAAATGCACATATACCCGTTTGTTTTAAAAGTTTTCCATTTTGAAATATATTTCATATTGAGAGAAATGTTTATATAAGCTTGTGTGCCAAAGTATTCCAGAACGGAATTTCTTCCATTATGGAAGAAGTTTTAAAACGGAAGTAATGGAAATGAACCAAAAAGGAAAACAAAACTGTGAAAGAGAACCCTTCTTAGAGAAATTAGAAAGATGGGATGAAAAATTTAGTTCTGTAAAAGAATCTATTGATCGGTTCTTCTGCTGGTCACTTTGTGAGCACATTTGTTCAGCGTTTTCTTAAATGGTGACCAATCAAGATAGTATTAGAAAAACTAAGGTGATGTCAATGAAAGTAAAAACAAACAATCTCAAAAGAAAAATAGTTGAAGAAGGACCCTACTGGTCTCTGTTTGGTCAAGTTTGCACAATAGTATCTCATAAAGATACTTCTCTAGGAAAATTAAGAGTAAGTAAGCAGTGATTAGATGAGTAATCAAAACGATAATCACGAAACACTTTCTCAAGCTGAAGAAAAGAAACCCAATGCTTTTTCTTTACTCAAAAGTTGGGATTTTTCAGCTTTGTTTCTTGGAGGATTCATAAGTAACATAGGATCTTACTTCACAAGTATTGCTATTATGTTCTTCGCGCTGGAAATAACAGAAAATCTGACTGTAACTGAAGCAACTAGACTTATAGCTCTAATGACTACGTTTGCACTGATTCCTGTTTTTATCTTAGGACCAATTGCTGGAGTCTTAGTTGATAAATTTGATAGGAAGAAAGTAATGATTTTTGCAGATTTATTTGCTGCAGTAGCGGTTATTGCACTCATTTTCTCATCTAAAATGTGGCATTTATATTTAATATTCTTCATGAACTCCTCAGTAAGACAGTTCTTCTATCCTGCTAAGACTGCTTCAATTCCAAGAATAGTCAAACAAGAACAATTACTCTCAGCAAATGGATTTATTCAAACTTCAGCTAATATCTCGAGGTTAATTGGACCTTTGCTTGCAGGATTTTTGATTGGGTTCTTTGGTTTGCGAATAGCATTCATAATTGATGCAGGCACATTTGTTTTCTCAGCAATAATGATCTTTGCTATCAGAAGAGATTTGAAACCCAAAGATGATGGAGAGAAAATATCTGTAAGAAATGTAACTATCGGACTTAGAGAAGGTTTTAAGATAGCATTTGGTGATAAAGTTATTTCATTTGTAATAATACTATTTTCTTTTACAATCTTCTTGATAGGTATGGTAGATCCACTTATTGTTCCCTATATGAACTTCCAATTTGGTTTAGGTGAAAAGGAATTTGGAATGTTAATGAGTTTTTCAGCTGTTAGTGGAATAATCGCAGCAGTGATTCTATCAATAAAGGGTCAGCTGAAAAAGAAACTAACTTTTATGTCAGCAACGATAGTTGTAGCAAGTTTTTGTTTAGCATTTATTGCTTTAGCTGCAGTTCTTCCAGGAGGATATGTCTGGTTATATGTAGGTTTTGCATTTGTTGGTATGATTAACGTTGGATTCAGCATTCCATTTTCTACTCTACTTCAATCTACTATAAAGAATGAAAATCTTGGAAAAGTTAGCGGAGTTATTGATACCGTTATCACTGGAGCATCACTTCTTGCTTCTACAATAGCAGCTGCTTTAGCTGGAGTTGTTTCAATTAGCATCATTTTTGGATTGGTTGCAGGCTTAATCGCAGTTGCAGGAGTAGTAGGTTTATTTTACATTAAAGCGACAAAACTAGATAAACAAGCTCAAATCCGCGAAGAAGAGATGAAACATCTCAAAGAGCTTGAGGAAATAGAGAAACAATCTGTTGGAAAAGAAGACGATTTTGAAAGAATCGCTGAGATCACCTTAAAGCAGATAAAGGTTGAGGAGAGAAAAGATTCTCCTCAACCCTCTATTGACTAGAATCACAAATTCCAGTTTTTTCTTTCTTAATTAAATTTCAAACTAATTCATAAGTTGCTACCATTAAAATACTCCTCTCTCAAATTTTCCAGACGAAAAAAATAAAAAGGAATCATTGGATGAACAATCAATGAATAAAGTACTGAAGAAATCTTTGATAGCATTTAGTATTTTAGCAATTTTGATAGTATCAGCTGGAGTAACCACTTTTCTTGTGATCAAACTAACGCATAGAGTCGTTCCTTTTGATTTATCTGATGCTCCAGCAGAAATTCTATTAATTAGAGATCAGCTTCTTGATGATTTAGGAAATGATACTTTCGAATGGTCAGACATGGCTGATTTCGTTATCTTTAGTCAATATGTCGCAAATAATAGCCCTGAAATTCTTGAACTAGTATCTGATTGGGAAGAGATTGTACTATTTAATATAACAGATGAAATAAACAATTTGTGGTTTCTAATTGTAGATAATTCATTACAAGTAGAAATTGGAGACAATCCTCCTACAGAATATGGAATCTTGATTGAACTAGATTTTGCAACAATGATTCGTATTATAAAACAAGAAGTTTCACCGCTAAAAGCATTTCAACAAGGTGATTTAAAATATGATGGAAAATTCGATGAGGTTCTTGTGGTTAATCAAATAGTTGAAATCGCAGCTGCAACGTTGAACGGTACATATACTCCTCCAACAGATATTACAGATAATTTTGTCATTACAGCAGACGATAGGGCAAAGTATACAACAGGAGGCTTAACCATCTTACCATACTTTCAAGTAGATATTGATCCTAATAAAGTTGGAGAACTGCATGCCTCAAGAATTGGTACTGGAAAAGTAATAATAGTTGATTCAGAAGGCAAAATAGTTGGAGAATTGCAAAATTCTGCTCATTCCGTTCACAAATTTATTAATTCAACTACTGTCGCAATGGGAGGACAGGAAGGTAATATGGAACTCTGGAATTATCAGACTGATTCTTTGCAGCTTCTAGATGTGCCTGGAGGACATCATGACTTTGATTATAATCCTGAAACTGATACTTTCATGGTTTTGGAATATTCTATGTCATCAGAAATCTGGGATGGATGGACTATTTTGTATGATAAATTAGCAGAATACAGCAGAGATGGAGAATTAATCTGGGAATGGGAAGGTCAAGATTATTTTCCCTTCAATTCCACTCGTCATACGAGCATAGGATTCAATGCAACATTTTACGGAGGAGCAGATTGGATGCATGCAAGTAGTTTTGTTTGGGACAAAGAAGAAGATTCTATCTATCTAAGTGTTCGAAATTTAGACACAATCCTAAAAATTGATTACAGTACTAAAGAAGTAATATGGGACGCAGGAAAAATGACTAATTTCACATTTTATGACATAAATGGTGAAATTAAGGAATCTCTTTGGTATCATCCACATTCTTTGGAGATGCTAGGAGAAAATCGTTTCATCATTTATGATAATGATTTGTATAATACTTCTAATCCTGACACTATGACAATAGAAAACTCCCAAGGTGATTCAAGATTTCTAGAATTTGAAATAGATGAGAGTACAAAATCTATTCGAGAAAAGTGGTCATGGACTCCATCAAATGGTTCTTACTATCTCCCTGAATCAGGTGGGGATGCTGACCGTTTACCTGATGGAAATACTCTAGGGATATTCGGAAATAAGGCATTAGTATTGAATCTTTATGATACATCACTTATTACTGAGGTTTCAAAATCCGGAGAAATTGTTTGGGAATTATCCATTTCAGGAGTAGACCTTACATATTTCTGGATCCACCGATTAGAACGCTTCTATGAAGGACCGCTTATCAATGTAGAAGAAAGTACCATTGATCTTGAAAATGGAGAAATCAATCTAAATATAACCACTTGGAATTCATATAAGATAGATGCCAAAACAAATGGTTCTATTAAAGTTCTAGTGGATAGAAAAGTAGTATTTCAAGATGATTACTTCTTTCTCCCACAATGGCAACCAAATAATATGCTAATCTCACTTCAAAATATAAAATCTAATGCAAAAAGAATCGAGATTGTTGTTGAAAACCAAGATGGTATTCAAACAGTGAAATCTCTT
>JAGLTP010000137.1 GCA_023135215.1 Candidatus Heimdallarchaeota archaeon | reverse complement strand
TAACTCATTTTTTCTTCTTCAACAGAATTACTAAAGCAATTACCATAGTAATAAACATGATACCAGAGGATATTGCTAATCTTATGACTCTTGGTAAATCGACTATGATATTTTCCTCTATAAATTCTGCTTGTCCTGCAAATATTAGACTCAAATTATGGGAATAAATAGTACTACCAGCTAGGAAAATAATAGTAGTTTTGTTTGACATAACATCTCTTGGCCATAAATCAAGATATGTAATTTGTTCATAGTTCTTTCTTGTAGCTGTATCGATATTTCCTGCTCCTGGTGTTGCAAAGAACAATCTATGATAATCTCCAATTAATAGTTCAGGTTTATTGTCTGTGTTTATCAGAAATTCTACATATCTTGCTTCAAATGAATTATGTATATGTGTCCACATTAGTGTTGGAGCTGCCATAGTATCTTGAATCATGTAGATTCCTGTACCATTTTGTGTAGCATAAACATCGATGTAAGTGTCACTATTATAATCCAAGAATGCAAAGTTTAAAATTTCTTTTGTTCCTATTGGATAAGTCCATTGAATCACATCCAGATCCAAATCATAACATGCAATTGCATTATAATTATGGAAGTATACGCTTTGATAGGAATCAGTTGATAATCTGTTTGAGAGAGCTACTAAACCTATAGTACCATCGTAACTACCATAGTGAGTTCCATTATACGCAAAATGGAATAGCATTTGCCCATCTTGAACAAGAACTATAACGTCCCCATCTTCACTCGTAGCCATTGGTAAAAGATGTCCTGCTAGAAGCTGTTTGTATGGACTTGCAGTATTTGTTATTTTGCCCCAGACTTTATCTCCAAGTTTGTTTACAGATCTTACTTCGTAGTCAGCATTATGTCGAACGCTTATTATCAATGAATCAGAGTTGGCACTTATTCTATACGCTATCATATAATAGAATTCATCTATTGAAGCTGATTCATCTTTAACGAACTCTATAATCATATCTTGAACTGATAACAATCCTATCTCAAACGCATCAGTGATGAAATAAACTGCAGTTGGATAACCAGCATTATTTATGTCAGCAGCTACTGCCCATGTAACATTACCAAAGACAGGAAGAATTCTAGAATTAAGTATCATACTGTTTTTCAGATCATAAAGAATAGCAAAATTTCCATCCTCTACAAAGAATAGATATGGATTGCCATCTCCTAAGAAATCATCTGTAACAACTGCTTTTTCAGCTATGTTAGTATCAGATATATAGATCTTCGACAGTTTCATTACTTCCAAGGTTTCATGTGTTAATTCATAGAATATTTGATCCGATATTACTGCAGAGACTTGTCCTCCTTGATTTCC
>JAGLTP010000136.1 GCA_023135215.1 Candidatus Heimdallarchaeota archaeon | reverse complement strand
TGAAACAGAAATACTCCCAGATTTCGAATCATACCAATATATTGATCATACTGAATTCAATGCAACTGATTATCATAGTTTTGTAGCAACTAATCCAACTGCAACTTATGTAGATGGTAGATACACATGGAATTCTATTGACTACTACAGAAATGACTTTCTAAGAAATTATTCTTACAATTATCCAGGAAGCTATTGGGAAGTTACAAATTCTACTACCTTTACTGATCTTATAACTTATTCCGAGAGTTACATGTCTTTCGCAGATGTCTATACTGGTATCTTAAACTTTGATTTTTCGACATACTTCGCTTACACTATTTACAATTATTCTACCGCAAAAACATATGAAATCAATGGTCTCTCTTCGATGTATTCTGTAGATGTATATACTTACTATCAAGATTCATTAATTCAAACTCCATTTGATTATTACAATATTCCCTATTTGGAAGATAATTACTATGGTTTTGAGATCGTATACTATGTTGATAGTATGACTGGCTTTCTCCTTGAATACTACTTCTTATACTATGATTACTACTATGCTTATTTCAATGATTACAGCACAGATCTTGCAATGAATGTAGAGTACTTATACAATGATATCTATTTTTCAGCAGAAAATTGGACATTATCTGAAACAAATGCAGCTTATACACCTATTCCAGATGCAGATTTACCATACTTGTTATTAAATTATGGAGCATGTGATTATCAGATTGTTCCATCTATGGATGAAGTATCAATATTCTTTGATGTTGGAGATTCTTCTTCCTTAATGATGCTAGAGGTCTACTTAAATGGCATCTATTACGATGGATTTTCTGGACTATCAAACGGTTACTATGAATATGCTATCCTTACAAAAGATATTCCTATGGATGAAAACGGCCATTTGCTAATGTTTGTTTTATATGATCAAAACAATCTTGATCACAATACTACATGGTATTGGTGGCTAGATGATATAAGACATGAATTTCCTGTAATTGAGGAATTAAGTGTAATATACAATTATGAACTTGGAACTTTCGCGACTAATGAATGGAAACTAAAAGACGATAATCCTAATTTCTTTGAGATGAAATTTGATGGTATCGTTGTAGATTCTGGAATTTATTACGATTATATGCATATTAGTCATACACTAGATGGAAACATCACTGTTCCAGGAGATTATGTGTTATCAATCTATGCTAATGATTTATCTGGACATGAATCTTTCTACGACGTTATAATCCATGTTTATGAAAATTTTACTCTAGATTCGACTGCACCTGAGATAGATGGTTCAACCGGTCTAATCAAAATTAATGTAGGTGAAAACAAGGAACTCAAATGGGTATTATTTGATATAAACCTTTGTTGCTATGAAATTTGGATAAACGACACTTTTGTAGAACAACAAGACGCTTGGGACCAAACAATAGAAGTCTATTATGAACTCTCCACACTCGATTTAGGGGTATGGAATATTACCATCATTGTACATGATACCTATGATAACACTGCAATTGCTGAAGTGATTGTAATTGTAGAGGAAGCTAGCACTGAACCTACAGAACCTAGCAATACAATAACTCTAGATGCTCCTCAAGTTCTTTATACAGCTCTTGGTATTATCAGTCTTTTAGCATTAACATACACAATTAGAAAACGAAGATAATTTAATTATCTTTTATTTTTTTTATTTCTTTTCTAAATCCTCTTTTGTTAAAATTCCATCAGACGTTATATAACCTGTTATTAATTTAGCTGGTGTAATGTCAAAAGCAGGATTAAGTGCTTTAGAAGTAGGATTTGCAATCAAAATTCTATCCTCAATATTAGAGACATATTTTACTTCATCTTCATCTCTGTACTCTATTTCGAATTCTTCCATTGATTTTGATTCTTTATCAAGAGTTGACCAGGGAAAAGCGGAATAGAACGGAATTCCGAAGTAGTTAGCATTTACAGCTAAAGAAAGAGTACCAATCTTGTTAGAAATTGTCCCATCTTTTAGACATCTATCAGCTCCTAGAATAACCTTATTCACTTTACCTCTAGACATTAGGAAAGCTGCTGCGGAATCTGATATGATGTTGTGCTCAATCCCTTCTTGTTCAAGTTCCCATGCAGTAATCTTAGCTCCTTGAAGCCTTGGTCTTGTTTCATCAACAAGGACTTTGACATTCTTCCCTTGTTCATTTGCTCTAAATATTGGTGCAAGAGCTGTTCCATGATCTATTGTTGCCATTGGTCCTGCGTTGCAATGTGTAAGAACAGTATCTCCATCATTAATTAGTTCCTCCCCATAGATTCCAATTTGAGTACATTCTTTAACCATCTCATCAGCTAAAAATTCTGCTTTGAGTAGAGTTTCTTCTATCGAGAAATTTGTTTTGATTGCCGTTTGATAGGTTTCTAACGCAAAATTAGCTAAATCAACAGCTGTAGGTCTAGTAGCCAGTAATTGTTTTAATTTCTCATCTAGTTTTAATCTTTTATCAGAAACCTCATAGTTTTCAACTTCTTTTAAAGCAACAACAATTCCATAAGCTGCTGTAGCACCAATTGCAGGAGCTCCTCTCACAACCATTGTTTGGATAGCTTTGCATACGTCTTTAGTAGTATTATATTCGTTTATTTTGAAGTCAAACGGAATCAGACGTTGATCGATTAGTTGAATACATTCCTTTTCTACATTCCAATCAACAGATCTTATCTCTTCTAAACCTAATACCTTAATTTTCACAAGAAGAAGTAAGATGGGAGACTTTTAAATGTTAATGCTTCAATAATTCTTTCCCTTAAAAATGGGAATATATTCTCTAATTTTGTCAACCATAACTGGAGCATGTGTGTCTTTATTTGACCCCATATTAAAATAAATAGAGTTTTCCATCATATTATTGATTTTTTTAGTGACTTTAGCATCATGCATCTTGTCAGCTTCAGCAGCTATAAGAAGGGAATGATTCTTAATTTCAGGGAAGATTTTCCAATATCTCTTGTAAGCTAATCTTAATCCTAATCTCTTCCACTTCTTAGCATCAGCTTCTTCTAGAGAACGAAGATATTTCGCTGCTTGAACTTCATCTTCAGTTTTGAATCTAATGATCCACCATCTTATTATCGGTTGGGCAGCTCCCCAAAGAAAAGTTGGTGAAAAAGGGATGAGTTGCCTTAAAACTGGAGGAACTTCAAAACGAGCAGGCGGTGCAATCAGAACAGGCATAAAGGGATTATACATATTTTTATACATCCCATAACAGATAGTAGTAGCGCCAAAACATGAACCAAAAAGAATGAGTTTCTTCTCATCTAGTTTTAACTGTTCCACAATTTCCTGAATGTCCTTAGCCATTCTCTCCATACCAACTTCTGAAGATTTTGGTAAGTTACTAGAATCTTTTTCTCTTGATTCAAAATAAATTAAATCAAAATCCTTGATAGCTTCCATTAGAAGTGGATCCCATGATGGTACAATTGTTCCCCAACCAACCATTAAAACCATAGAATATCCATTGAATTTTTCCTTTGGTGGAGTACTCCTTAATATTCGTAGTGATGCTCCATCTGACATAGTTACCATTAGCTCTTCAGCTTTCTTTTCAAATTTAGAAACAGAGAGTTTATCCATTAGTTCCCTAATTTCAGGTTTCATTGA
>JAGLTP010000135.1 GCA_023135215.1 Candidatus Heimdallarchaeota archaeon | reverse complement strand
ATTGATTTTATTGCACTTTTGATGTTCAATAAAACTCAGATAGATATCATCTTATCTCAACTCCCAAAAGATAAACGATTTGATGTTGTTCAAATCAATGCTGGTACAAGGAAGAGATTTATTCTGTTAATTAATGAATTATAATGTTCTCATCAGTAAAAGGAAGCTCTGTTACAGTATTACTGTTTTTTATTGCATAGATGATTGATGCTGCTATCATTAAAACATAGAAAACACTAACTTCAATCCAGCTAAATACTTGCCAAACAGTTTTTTCCACTGAATGATCTATCAACCTTGTCGCAAAATATCCTTCGAAAATACCAAAGAGGAATAATGCTATATTTAATAGTTTGACAGATACTTTTTCAAAAAAACCAATATAAAGAAAAGGAACAATCATTGCTAGATATGATATCTGCATTTTATGGAAGAATATTAGATAAACTAGAAGTAGAGCTACAGTTTGGTGATAAGACCAATTCTTCCTTTTAAGAAAAAGTACTAAACCCACAAATCCTACCATAACTACGGTTAATATTGGAAAAATAAAGCCAATATTTTCTATATTCAAATTAAAAAATTCTTGAATTACAGTTAATATTCCGTCATTTCCAGGAGCAGTTATTTTATCCTTAAATTGAGAAAGAAACTCTGAAGGCGAAAGTAAATACAAGGGTAAAGCAACTATTGTAAGTCCTGCAAGAAATATTATTGTTTGAATAATTCTGTCTTTCCATTTTTTGGCATAAATCCAAACAAGAGGAGCTAAAAGAACAGGAAAATATTTGAGTCCTGCACCTAGAACTATCACTAAATTTGCAATAGTTTTGTTTCCTTTCTCATATAGATAAATAGGAAGTAGTATCAATAGAGGAACTATACATTCATCTGATCCCCAGAAAGAAACTAGGTGTAGAAAGAAAGGATTTACACTATACAACAGTGCTATCATAAAAGCATGTTTATTTTCTCTTTTAAGTTCTAGTTTGTAAAGTATCAAAGCAGAGAGTATTATACAAACTGCGAAGAAAATTCTGAAGATATATGATAATAGAATCATACTGCTCGAATCTAAATAATTCTCATAATTAACAAAATGAGTTAAATAGCTGTTTGAACCCACCATTGAAACTAGAACTAATGGTGCCCATAGATAAGAACTCAAGGGAGCGGCATTCACATAGAAATCTCTATAGGGTACTTTTCCAAGTAAGACACCCATCCCTCTGTTAAAAAATACTACTTGATCTGCAATTATTACTCGGTAATCAGGATTAAAATATTGAATGTAGATAAAATGAATCAATAATGTAATTGCATATACAATGGAAGAGATAAGAATTAACCATAAAACTTTTCTAGATTTATGTATCTTTGTTGATCTCATTTTACAGGACCTTTAGTTCATGAGGGAAAGACTAAAATGCATCATTATTATCTTTTTTTTGCTAAGATGACTGCTGAAACAGATTCCTTGAACATCCGCTCTACCTTCTTCAAATGGGCTCCTATTATTTCAACATTACTGTTAGCTGGAGTCACTTATGGTGTTCAGAGAACAGCTTTATCACTTTATGCAGAATTTCTTGCAACTGATCAAGTTGGAGCTCAATTTACAGATTTCTTAGTTTTTATTCAAGCTGCTTCTACAATTATTGCTTATGGTTTGTTTAAAGGAATCAGTGGATTTCTAAGTTCAAGAGTGAGTGCTCGATTTAAGAGAAAAAATACAATGAGAATTGGATTAGTTTCGCTCTTAATTGGTTCAGTAGCTATAGCATTTGCAATTTATTTAGGCTTGTGGGCATTGATAATTGGTAACTTATTTATTGGTGGTGGATTAGGATTGTTCTTCACATCTTCAATGTCAGCTTTGACTGAGATTGCGGGTGCAGAAGGATCAGCTTTCTCAGTAGGTTCAATGGAATTTTCTGTATATCTTGGTTCCAGTCTTGGATCGTTCTCTGCTGGTTTGATTGCTAAAGAACCTGAAAACTTCGCAGGGAGTTTTATCTTTGCATTAATTATTGCTGGAGTAGCAGTTGTTCTTGGATTTTTCTTAATTAGAAAAGTGGAAACATCAGAACTTGTAAAAGGAACAAAAGAAGAGATTCTTCTGGATTCTACTAAAGTTGAATCAAGGTGGAGTTTCAGGAATATCTTCAAAACTCCTACTTTACTTTTGTCTTATTTTGCTGGTCATTTCTCAAGAATCATGGATAGTATTATTGTGCTATTACTTCCAGTTTTAGTAAGTACTATCTATGGTTTTCGAACATGGGAAGTTGGTCTAGTAACATCTGGTTTTACTCTTGCTTGGGCTTTATCGATGCCTTTTACTGGAAGGATAAGTGATCGTTTTGGAAGAAAGGAAACAATTTTCATCGGTTTAGCTGTAGAGGGTGTAGCACTTATTCTAATTACACTAACTCATTCAACAGTTTATGTTATTCTTCTTGCAATTGTTGCTGGAATTGGAACTTCAATTTACTATCCCAGCTTACCTTCAATTTCAAGAGATGTTGTTCCTATTGTAAAACGTGAGCAAAGTCTGGGAATTTATAGAGCTTCGCTTGATTCAGGTTATGTAACAGGACCTCTGTTGGCAATAGGTTTAGCATACGCAGCAACTAGTTTGAATCTTTGGAATTATGCGGATACTGCTGAAACACAGGTTATAGAAAACATGCTAAAATTTCCATTCTTAGTATTTGGAGGAATTCTATGTTTGTTATCTATTCTGTTCATATTTTTCGCAAGGGAGACAAGACCTGGATGGGTACAAGCTAGTCAATCCTTGAAACATGGCTACAAAGTTTTAGAAGTTTTTCAAAGGTTATCCAGAGCTTTTACATATTATATAGATGGAGCAAATATAAAGAAAGTAAAAGAAATTATGGAGGAAGCAAAAGATCTTGAGAGAGAAGCAGATGTATTAGTAGAAGAAGTAACTCAAGCCCTCTATGCTAGTATCAGACCTGCTCCAGATGATTACCATTTTTATAAAATAACTGATGTTTTAGATACATCTATTGGTCACAGTCTCA
Source organism: Candidatus Heimdallarchaeota archaeon (assembly GCA_023135215.1). The sequence continues at coordinate 490 of JAGLTP010000135.1, read as the reverse complement.
GATCTTTAAGAAAAATCGTTATGATTCCTAAAGATAAACTACCTAAAGATTTTATTAAATATTTGAAAGAAGAGTGTAAGCTTCTAGTCAATTTAATTACTAAAGCTGTTGAAGCATTAGAAGTAGTGTGTATTCAACCTCTTGCATCTCATCCTATTTTCGAAGCTGTAGGTAAAATTGAAAATGCTTTAGATAAGAATAGTCTTAAAGGTTTAACTAGCATAATTAAAGATTCTGGAAAGCTGAATACAGTTGAAACGCTTTACATCATTCAGATTATTGAAGCATTAGAAATATCATCAAATCAAATTGAAGATGCTGTTGATGTTATGAAAATCCTTGGATTGAAGCATCAAGTTAGTCCGTTAGTATTTTAGTGTTGAATATTCAAGTCGATAAACTAAAAAGTAAATAATACAATAAAGGATTATGAAAAAAACCCATCTCATTCTACTATTCTTCATAGTAGCTTCTTTATTACCTTTGAATG
>JAGLTP010000134.1 GCA_023135215.1 Candidatus Heimdallarchaeota archaeon | reverse complement strand
TTCTCTTTTAGTAAGAAGTTAAAAAAGCAGCAAAAAATTCGTTGACATGAAGAGTTAAAGTTAAAAATATACTCACTTTTTATGCTTTCAAGGAGTTTTACAATGAAAAGAAACACCCAAGTTGCATTAATTACTCTATTAATCTTGACTATGCTATTCATAAAACCAACTAACAGTTACATTCCTTCGAATGAATTAGTATTTGGCCAGCAAAAAATGCAGGACAGAGTGCCAGTAGATTCGAATTTTACTGTTGGCATTTTTATTAAAAACTTCTTGAACTATACAATTACTAATGTGACTGTAACACTAAACCTTACTGAGATAGAATCATTAAAACTAACTTCATGTGAATTTGGTTCCCTTGATGACGGTAACATTACATTAGAAACTCCAATGCAATCGTCATCAGAAAGTGGATTCACTGCAATGGAGATAACATATGGTTATCTAACAGAAGATGTACTATCATTAAATATTTCACAGATAGTAAATGGTACGGAATTCATTTTCTTTTATAATGTAACTAGTAGTGAAAGTGGATCTAAAAGTTTACCAAGGGCAGATATGACATATTATGATTATTATCCAGATTTGAATGAAATCAGGAGTCAACTTGATTTGCTCCTGGAATTCTATTCAGAAGAGGATGTTTGGGATAGTTCTATTCCTAATTGGAGATTAGGGAAACAAATCAAAATCGGTTGGGGATGGATGGTTTTTGCATTTACGCCAATTATAGCTGCAGTTGTTGCTTCAGTAGTCCTCTATATAAGAAGAAGATAAATAGCTAATTTATCTATTTCTTTCAAATTTAAGTCAGCACTTAATAGTCATAAAAACCTTTTCCAGTTTTCTTTCCTAATTTCCCATCTTCAACCATCAATTTTAGCAAATTAGCTGGAGCATATTCATCTCCAAGTTGTTCAGAAATATATTCTCCAATTTGCAATAATACATCTAATCCTATATAATCAGAAAGCTCAAAAGGTCCCATTGGATGATTCAATCCAAGTTTTATTGCTTTATCAATGTGTTTTGCTTCCGCTACTCCAGATTCTAGAAGTCTATATGCTTCATTTAGAAATTGCCATAATAGTCTGTTTACAATAAATCCTGGTGCTTCATTTGAGGTTATTGGAATCTTACCTAATTTTACACAGAGTGATTTTATTCTCTCAATAAAGATTTCTTCTGATTGTTCACCCTTTATTATTTCAACCAGCTTCATCAGAGTTGGGGGATTAAAAAAGTGCATTCCAACAAATTTTCCTTTTCTGTTTGTTACAGAAGCTAATTCAGTTATACTGATAGCAGAAGTGTTACTAGCAAAAATTACTCCCTCATCACATAAATCATCGAGTTTTTCGAAAAGTGCTTTTTTTGCTAATTCATCCTCAACGATTGCTTCAATCACTATCTGAATGCCTTCAACTGCTTTTGGTAAATCCAACATTGTGTTTATATGATTCATTATATTTTCTGCGTTTTCCTGTGTCATCTTTTCCCTTTTTACACTTCCCTCAAGAAATTTTCGTATTCTATCTTCTCCTGAATCTAGATATTTCTGTTCAGTATCAACTAAGTTAACTTCTATTCCAGCTTGTGCAAGAACCATTGCAATGCCACTCCCCATTGTCCCCGCTCCTACTACAGCAGCTTTTGTGATTTCTGTTGTCATATTATTAAATTAGAATCTTCATATTTAAGAATTAACCACCGAGTATAATTTATGGTCTTCTATACCAATGGAAGAAGTGAATTTCTTACGTATAGAATATTATCCCCCTAAATGAAGTAAGATACTTTTCTCGTAAGTGCTTAGTATTACACCCTCTTTTAATCAAATCTGAGGGGTTTTAAATGGTGCTCATTGAATGGGCTCTAGGATACAAGTAAAATTCAGAGATTATGATATCTATAAGTTGGCTATTTGTGGACCTGGTAAATCTGGCAAGACGTCAATTTGTAAAAGATTAACGGAAAATTCTTTCTCACAAAAATATAAACCAACTTGTGGAGCTGAATTTCACTCATATTCTTTTAAAACAAAAAAGGGGAAAGCCGTAGCTTTATTTTATGATATGGCTGGTCAGAAAAGATTCGGTGTTGTAAGAAAACTTCTTTACCCAGGTACTAATGCTGCTGCTATTATTTTCGATGTTTCAAGTAAGGAATCATTTAGAGAATGCGCTAATTGGATAAGAGAGCTACGTGAACAAGATCGTGAAGTAGATATTACTCTAGTTGGAAACAAAACAGATGTTGTTCGTGAGATAAGCAGAGAAGATGCAGAGCGTATAAGTCGAAAATTAGGATGTAGATATAGAGAGACTTCAGCTTTAACAGGTGAAGGAGTAGGGGAGTTTGTTACAGCACTAGTTGCATCAGCAATGGTAAATTACAGAAGAAGATCTTCTGGTAGATAATAGCTAGTCAAACAAGAACGCAATGTTTTTCAGCGTTTGAATAAAATTTACTTCAATGAGTAAAAAATTCAGAAGAACCTCCAATCTAAAGATTTACGTTACTTATTACTTAATGTTCCTTTTAGGTGCAATATTATTCATTGTAGGATTATATACATATGATAGGGGGGCTTCAATTTCTGAACAGGGAGGGGAGGGGAGAGGATTGGAAAATGCTGGAATCATTTTTATCGTTTTAGGGATTCTCTTTGTAATTTTATCTTTTATCTATTCTAGAAGAGGTGCGCGAGTTATTGGAGTTAATTGTCCTTATTGTCATGGAACTGGATATGTGGATGCTGGAAGAGGAAAAGAAGCTCGAACGGAAATGTGTCCTGTTTGTGATGGAACTGGAAAGATGTATGATAAAACAGCCAAACAGTTTTTAGAGGAAAAGAAGCATCAAGAAAAAGAAATTTCAGAAAAAAAGGATGTTCAGAAGAATGAGGAAGAAGAGGATGAAGTAAAAACCTCATAAACAATCCTTTGCGTTTGCTTAACTGCTTAATATTTAAGAATGTAAAACTTCTAGTGATCATAATGGTGAGACTCACAATAATCTATGGTGAAGGGAAAGGCAAGACAACTTATTCTTTAGGACACATCTATCTCCAGTCTTTACTGAAGAAAGAAATAACTGTTGCTCAATTTCTCAAAACAGGAAAGAATTGTGGGGAATGCTATTTTTTCAAAGAATATGATGCGATTGAATGGTTTTATTTCGGTAAAGAAGAGTTCTTTACTAAAACAAGCAATAGAAGAGATTTTAGGAATTCCATTAAAATAGGCATTCAAAAATTGAAAGATTCTTTTGAGATTAACAAACGAAATATACTGTTATTAGACGAGTTAGGTGTAGCGCTTTTCTTTAAGCTTGTGAGATGGAAAGAAATCCAAACGCTATTCAAATTTATAACAGAGGAAATAATTATCACCGGAAGAAAAATACCTCTAAATATTAGAAAAAAAGCGGACAACTTAATCTATGTTGATGAAAAAAAACATCCGTATAACAAAGGTATTGAAGCTAGAAAAGGGATAGATTTCTAGAAGCATGTTTTTAATTTATGTTATGTGCTAAAAGATGGTAGAATAATCTTTTTTTCTTTACTTTTACAATGGGGTCTCCCTTCGAAGAAGTTAAATTTAGGAAAGTTAGATAGTATATTAAGTATTATCTTTATATACTCTAACCTCTTGTTTGAATTAGCATTGGTGCATAATGATGAGTAAGAAGAAACAGGAAGAAACAGCCAAACCAGATGCAAAAGAAATAGAAGAAGAATATGAAGAACACCTAATTGAAATAGCCCAAAAAGAAAGCGAAGAAAAAGCAGAAAAAGAAGTAATAATGAAACTAAAAGATATCCCAGGCTTAGGTAAAAAAACTCTCGATATTCTTACTGAAAATGAGATAATAACTATTGAACAATTAATGACCACTAGATTGATTGAACTTCAAGATTTAGGAGTGCAGAGGGCTGTTGCTAAAAAAATACGAACAACAGTAACAGAAATGATTCCAAAATACAAATTCTTCAAAGAAGAAATTAGTTTGGAAGATATTCCTGGAATTGGAAAAGGCACAGCTGATATGTTAAGAGAAAAAGGTCTGAATGTCTATCTTCTTGAAACTACACCAATTAGAGAACTGGAAGAAAAATATGGAATAACATCAGCAGCAGCAAAGAAATACAAAGTTTCTCTTAAAGATTTACGTGGTGGAATTGAATTTATCAATGCATATGACATTCTAGAGAAACAAAGAGATGCACCAGCGTTTACTTATGGTATTAAATCATTAGATGCATTAACAACAATAGATGAATTAAACGTATCTGGGGTGAGATTAGGTGAAACTGTTGAAATGTTTGGTCCTTTTAGATCGGGTAAATCACAATTGTGTCATCAACTCTGTGTAACTGTACAACTACCCTCAGAACTAGGAGGAGTAAATAAGAAAGCAGTTTTTATTGATACTGAGGGAACCTTTTCTCCTAGTAGAATAAAAGCTATTCATGGTAAGTTACAGAAGGATTTAGGATGGGAGAAGAAATTCGAAGATGTTCTAAGAGATATAACATATGCAAGAGCATATAATTCTGATCATCAAATGAGTTTGGTTGAAAGATTGTTGGAATTATTTTACAATCATAAAGATGAGTATGGATTAGTAGCATTAGATTCAGCTACAGCTCACTTTAGAGCAGAATATGCAGGTAGAGGTACACTTGCGGAAAGGCAACAAACAATAAATTATCATCTTGGTATACTCGGTAGATTAGCAGATACTTATAATGTTGCTATAGCAATTACAAATCAAGTTCAATCAAATCCTGCGGCGTTTTTTGGAGATCCTACACAAGCAATAGGCGGGAACATTTTGGGTCATTGGGCAATTACAAGATTTTATTTACGAAAATCAAAGGGAGAAAAAAGAATTATTCGTATTTATGATTCACCATATCTTCCTGAAACTGAAGCAGTGTTTGCTATTACTCCTGAAGGATGTGTTGATGTAGAAGGAAGCGAGTAGTTTCTAAAGAAACTTGATTAGTTCATCATATAACCGCAAAAAGGACAGTGTTTCCAGTTAATGTTAATTGTATTTTTGCATCCTGGGCACCCACCTTTTAGATTTTTAGGAATTTTAGTTGGCTTTATACTGGGTGTGCCATAACGAGTTGGTGATGATAAACCAATCATTTCCCTGGATTCAAACGATGGTTTGGGTTTTATATCCGTATCATATTGAAAATCAAGATCATCATCCATATCCAATGTAGGCTCATGAGGCGTTGAGTCTGCGAAAAGGTTTCTAATATCAATATCCTCATCATTTACATCAATACGGTCTCTATAAGTTCTACTTGATTCATTCGGAGAAGATGAAAATAGATCCAAAGAGGAGAAACTTGATTCTGAATCTAAGGAGGAAAGATGTGGTGTACCTGCAGTGACTGAATCATATTTTACTTTATCATAAATTTTGCAATAATCTATTATTGGGCAAGGTGATAACTCTGGGGGGAGATTTGCTGATGGATCAATGAAAGTTCTTCCAACTAATAGAGAGCCATTAGTCATTTGTATTTTTAATCCCTGATCTAAAATTGCTTGGAGAATTGCTCTTGGGTCATATGTTTCACCCTGAATTTCTATAACACCCTTTATATCATTAAGATTCATTCCAATTCGTATATAGATTCCTCTTGATATGTTAAAAAATAAGTATCATATCGATATTAATGAGGGTATTACCCTTGTTGGAATCTTTACCCCTCTTGATACTTCAAATGAATAGCTTTTGTTACTCTATTTAGCCAATCATCCAGTTTCTCAACTAACTCGCTATGCACGTCTGGTAAGAGAATATCAGACTCAGGCATTTTGCCTATTCTTTGAACCCAAGAATTAAGTTCATATAACATTGGTGACATACCAACATGAGTCTCTACCTCATCTCTGAGTTCCTCTAGCATTTTAGTTATAGAGCCACAACTGGATTGAGGGCTTATCATTTGAGTAATGTGTTTGAATTTTGCAGAAACCGCGGAAAAAGCTGCATCTGCTGCATCTGAAGATGAAACGTCTCCTGTTTCTTCAACACCTGGTGATACATACTCTTGAGGAGGTGGAGTTGCCTCTGCGGCAGGTGGTGGTGCTGATTCAGCGGCGGGGGAGGGTGCTGCCACTGCAGCAGGCGGTGGAGCTGATTTTTTACCTCTTTTAGTTGTCATTCCATCAATTTTAGTATCTAGCTTTGATATCTGGGTTGATAGCTTATTTATTGCTTCATTTACATTTTGCACAAGATTCGACAATTTGTTTATTGAGTTTATTAGTTGAACTAGCATTTCTTCTGGGCTACTCATTTACTCTCACAACTAAATTGAACACTTTGTATATAAAAAAACTTTTGGAATAGGAAGCGTTAGATGAGCTCCAGAGAAAGCATTTACTCATAAGACTTTAACCTTACATAATCTTAATAAATCTAACAAACTTTTCATAAATGAGGCTAATGAGCGAAAGAGATATCGTAGAGTTATTAGTGAGATGGCGATCTCTTGCATTGATGCTAGAAAGAGAAGAATTCAGAAAGATAGCTGGAGATCAAAAAGGATTAATCTCAGCAGTACTTATGATATTGTTAGAGATGCAACAGGGTAAATCAGGAGTCTATTAAAGGTATAACCTTGAGATTATTAGCAAATGCCAAAGGTTATGAGTATATGTTATCTGAAGATGAATTCTGGCCAAGAATCGCAATAGAAGCAAATGAGCTTAAAAAGGAATTACCTACATTTAAGCCAGTTGATGGAAATACTCTACTATGGCGAGGATTTATCTTTGGAGCGGGTTTGTATGAGGGGGGGGTGTTTGTTTTAGAAATTGATATACCAAGAGAATATCCATTTAAACCACCAAAAGTAAAAATGCTTACCAAGGTTTTTCATGCAAATGTTTTTGATACGAGAATTTGTGTTGGTGTTCTTGGTGTCGATTGGACACCAGCTAATAATTTAGTGGATGTTATTGAATCCATTCGTTTCATTTTGAGTAATCCAAATCCTGATGATCCACTTAATTCAACTGCTGCCAATTTAATGAAGAGAGATCCAAAGGAATATGCAAGAAAAGTTATAGAGTATAAAGAAAAATATGCTACATTTGAACAAATCGGAAGATATAGCTTATAGGGAGATAGTATTGCTGAATTGAGGGATAATTCTATCTGCATAAGGAATTCTTATTTAGATTAGAGAAAAAATTAATACAATGTCACAGGGTTATATACAGGAGATATTTTCAAGTTTCCAAGGAGAAGGAGCTTCAGTAGAAGGTAGCTGTTATGGATTGCGACAAATCTTCATTAGGTTAGCAGGATGTCCTCTCGCTCAAGGATTGCTAGGAACAAAAGGTTGTATATGGTGTGATTCACCGGAAGCAAAAGCAAATCAACCTAAGCAATGCCTGATAGAAAGAAAAGCAGGTTCACAATCCTTTGTAAACATAAACAACCCAGTAACAGCTGAAAATGTATTGAAAAACATAAGAAACTTAACAACTAATGATTTGCATTCAATTAGCTTCACTGGTGGAGAACCTCTACATCAGCCTGAATTTCTGGAAAAGTTGCTTATTCTTCTCAAAAAAGAGAATTATAAGACGTATCTAGAAACAGCTTATATCGATAATATAGACTTTTTGAAACGAGTTACACATTTAGTTGATTTCGCTTGTGTTGATGTTAAAGATCGTAGTGCAGAGGCATCACTCAAGTGGGATTTATTAGTTGAGAGGGAGATTGAAATGTGTAAAATATTAAAGAACAACACTAAAGTCTTTGCAAAAACTGTAATATCTAAATCTTCAAGAAAAGAAGATTTTGAAGTAATAGCAAGATTATGTGGTAAAATAGGGGTACCGATAGTTATTCAAATTGTTACTCCACCAGCTAAATCTAAAATCTTGCAACCAACATGGGAACAAATAATTGAGCTTTCAGGAATAGCTGCAGAACATCTCCCTCCTGATAAGATAGGATTATCAGTTCAAATGCACAAATTATTGAATATATTATAAAAGGTAATTAAAATGGATTTAAAAAGTAAAGAATTATCCGATGTTCAAGCACATGAATCAAAAATCCAGATAGGATTACGTAGAGTGGGGGTTTGTAATGTACCAAAGATAATTCGAAGAAAAAGAAGAGGAATATATAATGAATTATCTGCTAGAATAGATGTTTTTGTTGATCTACTCCCGAGTAAAAGAGGCATCCACATGTCAAGAAACATTGAAGCTATCAATGAGGTAATCTCTACATTAAGTAGTGAAGTAATAACTGATAGTGAAGAGTTATGCGCTAAAATTGCGGAAAAGGTTATTGAAGTGCAACCAGGAGCTAATTTTGCTGAGGTGAATCTTAGTGCTGATTATGAAATGGAAACCTTTTCAGAAGCAATTTTAGAAAATAAATCCAGTGTTCATGTACTTAGATCTGGGGCTTATGCAGAAAGAACTAATAATGAAATAAAGATCACAAAGATTATTGGTGCAGAGGTGGAGGGAACTACTGTTTGTCCATGCTCACAAGAATTATCAAAAGATATTACTAAAGAAAGATTGTTGAAAGAAGGTTTCAGCACAGACGATATTGATAAAATCTTGAAACTTGTTCCCATAGCTGCGCATAATCAAAGATCAAAATCAATTTTACTTTTTGAACAACCAAGAGATGCTGAAAGAGTAGAACTAGAAGATATTATTAAAATTCTTGAAAATTCAATGAGTTCTCCTGTTCATGAAGTATTAAAAAGAAAAGATGAACAGGCTGTCGTTCTTTATGCTCATCAGAATCCAGTTTTCGTAGAAGATGTTGTTCGTTCTATTTTACAAAAGGTAGTTGAAAGATTCACTGAGCATCCAGAGGAAACAATTATTGCAGTTAAACAGATAAACTATGAAAGTATACATCAGCATAATGCAGTAGCTGAAGTAAGGACAACACTGAAGAAGCTAAAAGAGCAATTAAATGGATTTGAACAAATTGAAGAAGATTGAGTATCGATCTTATAATATTGTTGTAGAAGATTTCGAGAACAACATAATATATGATGGTTCACAGTTATCCAGCCAATATATAGCAAATAATTACAACGTTTTAGGAAATAGCATCCTCGTTTTTAGAGGTGGAATGAGCTTATCTCCTGCAGAAATGATAGATATCAAGGATATTCAAAGAGAATCACATTTAGCCGAGATTCTGATAAGTTCCGATGATAGTTTACATATAATTATTGAAGAATTCGATATTCAACCCCCAAATTTAGAGATAGAATATTATCGTCTTCGATTGCTTACATTAATAATCTTGGAAAAATTGAATTTAAAGGGGATAAAAGCCCAGAGAAAAGGAACAGACATATACATTGGTGAGAAAAAGCTAAATGTTGCAATTGCTTCAGTAGGAGTAACTAATAGTAAAATACACTTTGGATTAAATGTTGGAAGTTCGGGGTTTCCACAGCATGTAACTGCAATAGGATTATTAGAACTCGAATTTGAAGATAGTCAACTTAAGGAATGGATAATATCTATAGTTAAACAGTATATTGATGAACTACAGATGGTAAAAGAGGATGTATCGAAAACCAAATCAATTTAGGGGAAAAATATGAAATTAAGGATTTCAGGGGATAAGTTAACCATAGCTTCTGCACACATGTTAGTAAGACATGACAAATGTGCGAAAATTCATGGACACAATTATCAAATAGAAATTGAGATTGAGGGAGAACTTGATGAAAATAATATGATTATAGATTTTGGTTTGTTTAAATCAGATATGATAAAAATGTTAAAAAAGTTTGATCACAAAATCTTGATACCATCAGAGAGCAAAGATTTACAAATTGAAACTAAGGATAAGCAAATAATCATTAATACTTGTGAAGGAAAGCTTTACCGTTTGCCAAAAGAGGATGTAGTCTTTATTCCAATAGAATCAACAACAGTTGAGCTGTTTTCAAAACATATCCATAACTTGATAAAAAAGCAATACCCGCAATTTAAAATTACAATTATAATGTCTGAAACCCCAACAAGCACTGTTGTATATTCAGGAGAAGATTGAATAGGTGGAAACGGAAATCATAGAAGGGGAAGATTATGAGTGTAGCAATTGTTTTGTTTTCTGGAGGATTGGATTCCACTGCTTGTGTTTATTGGGCTATAGATAGGTATGAGAAAGTTATACTATTGAGTTTGCTTTACGGGAGCAAAGAGGATGAGGTTATAGAAAGAGTAAACCAAAAATATAGTTCTCTTCTATCTTTGGAAGGGAAGATTATTTCAATTCCCTTTCTAGGGGAGTTTGCTAAGTTTGCAGGTTCCAAGTTATCAAAAGGGGAAACAGACCCTCCTTCCTTATCAAATTTCTCTGAACTTGATCGGAAAGCAATTACAAATGAAACAGCGAAACAAGTATGGGTTCCTGGTAGAAATTTCTTGTTTTTGTCTATTGCAGCATCTTTTGCCGATAGTATGAAAGAGCCTGTTGATATTGTTTTTGGGGCAAATTTAGAAGAGGGAGAAACATTTCCTGATAATACAAAAGAATTTGTTGATAAAATGAACGAATCGCTTACTTTAGGGTGTATGAACAAAGTGAGAATTCAAGCACCTTTTCATGATTCATTAAAAAACAACATTGTAAATTATCTTGATAAGAAAGGAGCAAATCTTGAATTTTCTTCTTCCTGTTATAATGTAGAAGATTGGACAAATGATGGAAAACCTATTCATTGTGGTAAATGTGAGTCCTGTTTAAGGCGTAAAAGAGCATTCAGTAATGCAGAAATTTCTGATAAAACGCTCTATAAGTGAGAAAAACACCATAAAAAGAAATTCTTATTTAGTATTCTGCCTTATGTTTAATAATTGGGGTGATAATTTATGGTTTTCCGAATTTTTTCGGTACAGAAAGATGGCAGTTATCATGAGGTTCCTCCTGTAAAAGAAAGTTTAGTTTATGAAGGGGATGCTTTTCTAATAATCGACAGAAGAGGTAAGAAAATTTACATCTATAGAAAAACTGGTATATCTAGTGCTTTGTCATATTCCGCAGGAAGAGCCGCAACAAACTTGAAAACAATTAGAGGATCGAAATATCGGGTTATTAATATTGAACAGGAAGATAAAGATCGAATTCTCACATACATTTTGGATAAGATGGAATCACATCCAACATCCGAAATTAGAGCAGAACCCTTTTCTGAGAAACAACCAACATCATTTGTCTATGGTGAAAAAACTAGACCAATAATACAAGAAGACCTTGGCTCATCAGAGCCACTGACTATCTCATTTGAAGAAAGTGAAGCTGTAATAAGAGATGTAGTCAAAGATAGAACTCAAATTGGTGAATTGAAAAACTATGATGTTGAAGAAATTGTTAAGACTCTTGCATCAAAAATTCTCTTCGATACAAATATTGAAACTGCTAAAAGCATGGAAAAACCTCCACGCCATCATCTTAGATCTGAATTAATTAAAAAAATAGATGTGTTACTGGATAGTATATATTAAAAAAAGCAATATCTAAAATTCTATATTAATCAGTTGAGAGATTAGTTTTCAACTGTTCCTTTTAACTTTTGCAATGAAGAAACCTTCTGTTTCATGAATATGGGGATATAGTTCTTGTGCTTTGTTTTGTAGTAGTCGAGATGGTAAACCTAGCATTGGAGTTGTTTCTGCTAAAGAAAAATTACTGTTTTTTTCTAAAAAGGAAGATAGTATTTCATGATTTTCTTCTCTATATAAAGAACAGGTTGAATAAACAATAGTTCCCTCTTTTTTAACAAGTTTTGAAGCTTCATTGAGTAAATCTCGCTGTAGATTAATATACCATCTCAAATCTCTTTGCTTTACTCTCCATTTTATCTCAGGTCTAGAAGAATAAGTACCTGATCCTGAACAAGGAGGATCAAGAAGGATTTTATCATATTCTTTTCTTGTTTGATTATGAAGTGTTCTTGCATCCGCTTGCGTGGTTTTCACTGAAGTTATGCCAAGTAGTTTTAATCTATCTTTCAATATCTTCATTCTTTCTTCACTAATATCCACAGCCTCAATATTCCTACCATCCCCAAGCATTGCTGCTAGATGAGAGGTTTTTCCGCCTGGAGAAGCACACATATCGAGTATTTTTTCTCCCTTCTGAGGGTTTAAAACAAGTGAAACCAATGCAGAAGCTTTTTGTTGAATTACTATTTTTCCATCTTTAAATTCATCATATTGAGGGATGGGGGTTTCACTTTCTGTTATCTTAATAAGTCCATCAATCTCTTTTACAGCTTCAAAAGCTATGTTTTTACGCCTAAAATTTGTGGTGATTTCTTCAATATTAGATTTGAAAGGATTTACCCTAACATATACTGGGAGATTCTGAATAAAAGTAGATACTAACTCTGTTGCAAAATTCTCATCCCACTGATTTATGAATTTTCTAACAATCCAAGTGGGAGTAAAAAACTCAATAGACAATTTAGAAGCTAAATCTACTCTATTCTCATAAAGTTCTTCCTCTTTTATTTCCTGTATCAATTTCAGAATCTCATCAAACCCTAGTTCCTTAATGTTTTCATAATGGGGATCAAGGTTCTCTTTTACGTATTTAAATTGCTTATTATCGATTTTCAATAAATATGTTGCAATTCTAAGTAGAGCTCGATTCTTGCTTGATATTTTTTTGATAGAAAAAGACGAACTGCTCTTTTTTATATAAAGATCAATAACATTCAATTTTCTGAAAATTTCAAAAACCAAAGAATATAGTATTGATTCTTCTTCTCGGTTCAATTTATATTCGGAAATGATCCTTCTAAGTTCAACACGGATAGATTTCCCTTTCTCGATTTGAGATAAGATTGTTATTACTAGTGGAATCAGAGAATTCATTATACTCCCCCATCATTGAGTATCTTCTATTTAAGAAAAAACTTAAGCTAATTAAGTTTTAGCTCTTCATAAGATTTCCAATTTATTGTTTCGTGTGGATAGAACAGAACTTTTTCATTTGTTTCCAATTGTAGTATTTGTGAAAATTTTCTTAATGAAATGTTGCAATAATCCAGGAAGGGGATAAAGACGTAGTTAATCTTATGTTTTTGATATTCATGGGCTCTTCTTGTATCCAAATTGAAACTCAAAATGGTTGAAATATTATTTTTCTTCAACTGTTCAAAATCATTCTGAGAAAAGCTGTGTCTTTCAAGTACAATGGAAAGTTTTGAATCACCAGGAGCATAGGGATAAGTCAACCATTTTTTATTTGAATGACTTAACGATGAAAGAAAATCTTCAAATGAAAGATTAGGAAGGTTCCAGTATGGTATTGTTTTCTCTGAATTCAATGTCAGATTAAAAGGTTCAATTTTACTTATTCCAAGTGTTTGAACAAAGTATTTGAAACTCCCATTTTTTGCATATATCCATTTTTCTGGGAGTTTAATTGTCTTTATATTATTCGTAACTAGTGATCGTAAGATCTCAAAATTGCTTTCAGATAGAGGAAAATTTTTGGTAGTAAAAGGAAGAGGTAAAACTGTTAATACTAGATTTGCTTTGTTTTCGTTCATAAAATGTATCAACCTTAGATTTACAAAAGGAGACACTACAATACTCTTGACATTTATTGCGCTTAAGACTCTTGGAGCATATGTTCCAAACTCAATTCCAAAATCTGATGATTGATACACTTCTTTATCAGTTAAATTTCGTAAAGAAGCAATAATTTCTTCTAATGTCTTAGTCATTCTAATCAAGAAATTATGAACTGCTTAAAAAAGAATTTGGGGGCAAAGTTGAAACTGAAATAGTTATTCTTCTTTTTTCCAACCACTTTTTATCCAAGCCTTTTTCATCTTAGGATTTTTTTCAAGAAATTTATTGATAACTTCCTTTGGAACTTTGTTCATTGCACAAGAAAAGTTTGCACATTTTTTACATGCAAATCCAAGCAAAACCTTGGAAAAATACCCTGCAACAATTAAGAATAGAACTGTACTAATTAGTATTCCCACTCCCAATACGATATTACCTTCAATATTCATAAAGAAGTAGACTATCCCCCATATTGATCCAAGAAATGGGAATAAATCTATGAAACTCCCAAGTATGAGCATAAATGTTTTTTCCGTTCTATTTATTGGTTCAGGCCTATATCTCCATAATTTTGGCATTCCTCTCAAAGCCCAGCATTTCAAACATTTTCCTTCTCTTTCATAGAAAGGACAATGACTGCACAATAATCTAGGTTCAATTATCAAGAAAGTAATCAAAACAGTACTTACATAGGATATTAACATCCACCAATGTCCTATTAATAATCCAGAAAAGATGAATATTTCAATAGCTAACAACCTATACAGAATATTTCCGATTGTAAACTTATTTGCAAATTTCTTATCTACAAAACAGATTAATTTACCATTAAGCTCACAATCATTACAATTAGAATCCGCCCTAGCAATACAGTTTCTTAGATTGTTGTCTGTGATTTCAGATGCCGAGGACATTTTTATAATTAGAGATGAAACTCTTTTTCTTTAAATTTTGTGTAGATTGTTGAAGAATTAAATTGACTTACCTAAGATTATTCAGAAATCACTGATTTCTTGAGACACTTCATTTTTTTTCATAAACTCTTCAAGTTCTGAATATTCTAGAGGTGTTCCAACTCTTACTCCTGGTGATTCAATCTCCATTGCGCTTAAAGCTGAGGCAATTTGAGCTGTTTCTTGTAATGTTCTATTTTCAAGAAACCCATAGATAATTCCACTCATAGTAGCATCGCCTGCACCTGTAGTATCTTCAACAAAAACTTTTGGTGGTTTTGTTTTGATAATAATCTTTCCATCACTTAACCACTGACCTTCTTTTCCAAATGTGATGTTTACAATCTTAAGACCCCAATCAAATAATTTCTTCATCCCTTTGATTACTTCTTGCTCATTTGTAAGAGCAATTAATTCCTCTTCATTCATACTTGTAATATCACATTTCCTCAGAAGAGATATTGCTTCCTCGGGTCTATTTTTAATGATTGAAATCGATGGTGCTCCCGCTATCAATCCGTCAACTGATTTTGTTAGTTCAATACATTTCTTGATAGCATTAACTCCCTTATCAGAAGTTAAAGAAGTCCATACAAAACATTTTGTGGATAGTAGTATTTCTTCAACTATATGGTCCTCTGAAAATAGGTTATTTGCACCCTTATAAGCTAGAATTGAGCTATCTTTTCCCCAGGGGGTTAGGAGTATAACTGAAATTGCCGTTGTATCTTCAGTAAATACACTGACTCCTGAAACATCAACACCATGCTTTTCCATATCTTCTAGGCACACTTCTCCATTCACATCGTTTCCAACTCCCCCAATAAATGCAGTTTTTAATCCAATATGAGATAAATTACATGTTGTATTTGCTGCGGAACCTCCTGGATGAAATTTCACACTCTTCACATTCAGCTTTGAAGAATGCTCTATTGCCATGTATTTCTTTTCAGTGTGGTTTTTTCCAATAAGCTC
>JAGLTP010000133.1 GCA_023135215.1 Candidatus Heimdallarchaeota archaeon | reverse complement strand
CAATGAATCCTCATCAGCTTCAAATTGCTAGAGAAACTAGGTTAGATGACACACTCTACAAAAAAACTGTCTATGATATTGTTCAAAGGGAGGTAACTAAACAAAAAAGAGTGAAAACAGATTCTTACGTTCAAAAAGAAACTCTCAAAGGTATAAATGATTCTGTCTTTATTTTAGATTTTGAAGGCAATATACTTGAAGTAAACGAAGTTGCATACAAAACAAGAGGATATACAGAAGAAGAGATGCTAAGTCTGAATATTTTAGACATAATGAGCTCAGAAAACAAAGACTTATTTGATTCGAGAATTGAAGATCTAAAGAGAATGGGAGAGATAACTTTTGAAACAACTCATTATTGTAAAGATGAATCTGTATTGGATATTGAGTTTAAAACAAAAATAATCAGTTATGATAATCAAGAGTTTATTTTAAGCGTTGGAAGAGATATAACTGAACGAAAAAGAGTTGAAAAAGAAGCAAAAGCTAGCGAAGAAAAATACAGAAGTATCTTCAATAATGCAAATGATACCATTTTCTTATTAAAAGAATGTGAGGATGGTAGATTTAACAAAATCGTTGAAGCAAACAAACAAGCTGTAGAAATGTATGGCTATTCAAAAGAAGAATTGCTTAAAATGAGCCCCGATGATTTTAATGCTACTGGGTATGTAGAAACTGAAGAAACCTTAAATGAATTCTTAAAAGAAAGAAGAATAAGATTCGAAAGAACACATAAAACAAAAGATGGTGAAATAATTGATGTTGAAATTAGTTCTCAGTTGTTTGAAATAGATGGAGAAACAGTTAGTCATGCAATGGTACAAGATATTACAGAAAAAAAGAAGCTGGAAAAGGAGAGAGAATCTGTAGAAAAACAATTACAATTAATGAAACATTCTTTGGATTCATCATTAAGTGGAATAACAGTATCAGATTTGAATGATAAAATAATTTATGTGAATAATTCTTACCTTCAATTATGGGGGTATGAAAACTCGGAGGAACTATTGGGAAAAGGTGCTAAACAGATATTACCTTGTACCCAAACTTCCACTAAAGTCGCTCAAGAAGCAATGTCTGAATTATTAAAATCAGGAAGATGGGTAGGAGACATACAATCTGAGAAACAAGATGGTTCTCCTATATGGGTTAGAATGAATTTAAATCTAGTTTATGACCCAAACGATAAACC
>JAGLTP010000132.1 GCA_023135215.1 Candidatus Heimdallarchaeota archaeon | reverse complement strand
AAATAACTCTCATTATAGATAATATATTTCCAAGTGTAACATTGATAAATTATGCAAACGAAAGTACAAAAATCAATTATAAAACCAACCTATACTTCGAAACTGATGATCTTAGTGATAACACCATCTTACTAGTGAAATATACTTGGGATAGATTAGGTGGATTTTGGTACACTTCCGCAGAAAACGATTTTTCTTTGAATGTTCTACCTATTTATAATCATGATTCAATTGCAGAATTCTATGTTTTTGTTGAGGATATAGTTGGAAATAATTTCACTTATACATTTTCATTTATTATTGATATTGAAGCTCCACTTATTGATTTACGCATTTTTGATGCTGCTGAAAACGAATGGGTAGATATTTCTGATATAACTCATATACAAAGAAATGTAGAAATTGTCTATAATGACAGTGTTAATGACGATTTAGCTTTATTTGAATATGCATGGAATTGGACTGGAAGTGATGAAGATCTTATTGTTCTGGATGAAAGTGCTTCATGGACAATACTTGCCCCAATTGTTGATGGTTCTTATGATTTGACTGTAATTCTAACTGATAATACAAATAGTTATCCTCCTAATGTTAATAATCAAACTTTTTATTTCTTAATAGATAAAATCGTACTAAATTTTAGCATCCCTGGGGATTTTTCCTCAACACCACAGGCATTTGTGAATTCAACAGATTTAATATATGGGGATAGTGTAAGCTATGAACTAACAGTAACTGATGCTGTTGGATTGGAAATAGAAGGTCTCCAGAACAACATAGTTAAAGATGAAATACTGAATATCTCTGTTGAGTTAAATAAATTAGATTCAACTACTTATGAAATCTTTATTATAGCAACAAATGTTACTGATGGAATCCCTACAAAGATTCAGATTCAATTCTTTAAATATGATGAAAGCAAACAATTGATTTGGATTTACCTTGATATCTTTAAGAAAGAAGGGAGCTTAACTATAGATTCAATAAGAAGCAATGATAATGTAACGTTTGAGGAAGATATTACTATTGTAGTTAATCTTGACAATAATCTTGGTGAAAATGAAACAATCAACTATATCGAAATTAACGGTTTAATTGTGATTCTTGATTTTACTGCTCTACCAGATGGTTTCTTGTAATTTACATATAATTCAAGAGAATTTGGAGAAAAAGGTAATTTCACCTTGTATATTTATGTTGAATCCAATTTCTTCAAGGCAAACAATACATTTAATGTTGAAGTCAATCCTATAGGAGTTCAAATTACCGTTGAGGTCACGGAGTTTGAAGTCATAGAGGGAGCTCAGTTGGTTATTACTGGAATACTCTCAATGTACAATGGAACTCCGATAATATTAGCAGATGTAGTAATTACATTATACATTATTGATAGAGAAAATGGTAAGCTTGTTTATGCATATACTGAAGCGGGTTATGATAGGATAGTTACATTGTTTGCAACGACTGATTTTGATGGTTATTTCACAGCAGTTTTCCAAATGACTGATGAAATTGACTACGTAGACATTGAAGTTAGTTATGTAGGGGATGATTACTATGGAATAGCAGCTTCTGAGCTTGGGGCTCCCGTATATTCCGTTTCTCCGCCTGGATTACCTTCTTGGTTATTATACACTATAATAGGAGGAAGCTTAGCTCTTGCATTGATTATTTCAATTATAGTGTATAAGGTTACACGCAGGAAACCTTTCCAACAATTCTTAGATGCTATAACTGATGAGGAAGTTGAAAACAATTACAGTATATTCTCACCAGGTGTAGTGCTCTCAATATTTGATCAAAGAAAAGGTCCTGTTCCATTAGTAATGGATCATAGTTTGAAAGCTGAGAAGTATAGCATGAGGTTAAGAATGGGAACAGAGAATTTTCTTTTGAAGATTTCAGATCAAGCCTATAGTTCTCTTGGTTTTGAAGAACATGATGTAGGAAGAAGAGTTGGGTCCATAGTTCTACCTGGTGAAAAAATGGTTGGGTGGGTGCATGGTGTCCAACTTCCAAATGAAGCAGCTCGTGGAGGGTTCGAAAATCTTTCCTTAATAGTTTTAGCAGATACAGAATATGGTAGTTACTTGTTAAATTATCAAGAATATCTATACGATGAAACTGATTTGTTAAGTGCTGCTCTAAAATCAAAGAAAGAATTAACAGAAGTAAATGATATCCTTACAAAGATAAGGAAGAAATCTGTGAGAATAATGTTAGCAGCTCAAAGGATGGAGGGTTAGTAAAATGAAAATACACAAAAGGATTCAAATGAAAAATAAAAGTTATCAACTTTTTGGCACATTCCTTATTATTTTATGCTTAAACTCATTATTTTACAATCAGATATTGGATTCTGATTTGGAAAGCAAAGACATCAATTCAGATATTTCAAACAATGATTCTAAGAAAATTGATGGTTCCAAGGAAACAGATTCAAATGAAAAAACAGATACTAATGTTCCCGTACCTCAATCAGAAACTCTTGGAGATTTCCAAACTTTTGCTTTCTTTCCAGGTGGCACGGGTTATATTTATGGAACATCCAGGATAGGTGAATCATTAATAACTGATCCATCTAGTGAAGATCCTTACGGTAGAAGGAATGTCGTTGAATGGGTTCCTTATAATGATATCAAAGATGATGGAACTCTCAACAAAGAATTCTACTGGAGAGCTCTTAGTACTGTACCTTTAACTTGGGCCAACGATACTAATTGGTTCTATCTAAGAGAACAAGGTTATCCAAATGAGCCTTCTAAAATCTACAGTCCTGTTTTTACTGAAGATTATGAAATATCTGGGAAAGTTCATTGGTGGTCATACTTAGAAGTGAATAATTCAGCAGTTTTTTCTGAAGCAGTTACTATAGGTTATAGGGTAACATTATATCTCTTCAATCCTGCAGATCCTCTCAATCCACAGCTTATAGCTACTAGAACACAAACCTATCCAATAAGCATGTGGAATGGATATAGAACTTTTTCTGATGATATTACTACAACTACAATACCGGCAGGTTATAGGTTAAGATGGGATATACAACTGAGATTCAGTTCTGTACCAACAACAGGTTCTTTTCTTCAATACACAGGTTATCCTTGGGGAGGTGTCCCAAGTTCAACAACTTGGACAATAAATGATGGAATCTATAGTAATACATACACAATTAATAATGCAACTCGAATGACTGGGATTCAGCTTTATATGAGATCAAAGAAAACTCCAGATATCAATGTGTTTGGTGCTACAAATAATACAATATATCAATCCTCTCCAGAGATGACAATAGATGTTACTGATGGATCAATAAGTAGATACCATTGGAATACTGGTGGTTGGAATTCTTTCGACAATCAAACTACTACAACCTTACCAAGTACTCAAGGATGGCATGAGTTAGAGGTAGAAGCGACTGATCCTATTTTTGGCAACACTAGATTAAATTATTACCGTTTTGGGTATGATGAATCAGTCACGAATCTTATATTAAATTCACCTGCTGATGGTTCAACGGTTGAAGGTGGTTCAATTCTAGATTTCTCTGCGTTCAATGTAGATACAGTTGAGTATATGTGGGATAATAATGGAACGT
>JAGLTP010000131.1 GCA_023135215.1 Candidatus Heimdallarchaeota archaeon | reverse complement strand
TTTATTGATTCTTGAAAATCTTCCATTGCTTGACTGAATGGAATACCCCAAGATATTTTACTTGACATTTTTCGAAGTTCAGGAGTTAATGGACCATAGTGTCTCTTTGCAGATTCTTGGATTGCTCTTGGAAGACTCATACCTGTTCTTTGAGCGTTACTAATTTCTCTTAAAAGATAAGGTAGGTTTTCATCTATTCTTGATTGTCTCCTCTCTTCTCTATAGATTATAAGAAAAGTTGGAATACCTACCATAACAATGATTGCTAATATCACAAAATCATTGATGTCCAGAATTGTAATGAAATCACTTATTGTTTCTCCTGTAATCGGATCTACTTCTGTACTTACTAAATCTATTATACCCAAGGTAACTAAAAGAACTGCAGATACTCCAGCTATTATCCAATATATAGTATCTTGAGTTATTTGAATCTCCCTTGTTTTTACTTCTACTTCATCACTTATTGCCATTTTTTCACCTACATTTCTGGTTGTTGTGCATCAATCATCACAATTATTGCCATTTCGGAAACAGGAATTATGACATATACCAATACGGCCATTAAAACAGTCGAATTTCCCTCTGATCCACCTAACATTGACATCATTGCTAATATAACTATGAAGAATATTGGGGCAACTACTCCCAAGACCATGAATAATTCCGCCATTAAACCTAACGATTCTATAAAGTTCCTTTCAGTCTGTACTTTATCATTCATGAGAGTTTCTGTTGAAACTTCAAGATATCTTTGTAATTCTCCTCCAGATGTAAAAGTTCCAATTATTCCTTCTAGAAAACTTGAATATTTGGGAGATGGAGATCTTAACGACGCTTCACTTAAAGCATGTACTATGTCATATCCAAAGACTTGAATGTCTCTTGATATTTTTTTAGCATCTTTCACGATAGCTTTTCCTATTGATTCTTTTGTTAACGCTAAGAATATCCTATCTGGTGTGACTCCAGCTGAAGACATTGCTGTCATATAACTTGAAGCTGTTGGTAAAGCAGCTTCTAGCTTTCTTTTTCGATCACCAATCAAATAGCTAGGATATATCCATGTATAAACGAACATACCTATAAAAACCATTACTGGAAGTAAGAATACTAAAACCCAGGAAAATGTAGGAACAATTATTCTAACAGTTATCAAGAGGATTAAAGATACAATAGCAAGAATAACTGCCCAAAAAATCCTTACACTAAGATACATTCTTAAACTTTGATCAACTCCAGCCTTTCTGAGTGTAGTTTTTAAGCCTTCAAATTCGGCTAAATAAGGTTCAACAATTCTGCCTATGAATGAATAAGCAAAAGATTCCACTATTTTTGAGCTCATTGTAATTTCCTCGAGTTTATGTCTTTGAATCTATTCTACAAAAGTATATTGTAGAATGACTATTTAACATTTGCTTGTAAAAAGTTTAACGAGCAAATATTAGAAACTTTTTCTAGATGCAAATCGATTTTAATTAAAATTTCTATATAAACAAAAAGTGTTTTTATATTTATAATTGTCATCAGTCTACATCTTCGTTTTTATTGAGATAGCCCTTAAAACGTAGAGATAGGACAGAATACAGTACTTAAAAGATGAGACTATCGCCAAGTATAAAAATGATTATTAATAATTCCACTTGTATGAGTCTTTATATTATCCAGTCTACTGGAGAAATGACTGAATGTGAGAATAAAGAAGTTGCTCTTTCTTCAGACAATGTTTTGCTTGTTATCTCTCATGAACAGAAGAGAATCTATACATGGGTAGGAAATCAAGCAGCTCCGCAATCAAAATTCGCATGTGCTAGAGAAACTGCGCGAATTAGGATGGAACTAGGATATAAAATCATGAATTTAGAAGAAGCTGACACAAATAATGAATTTTTGGAAGCTGTTGATGAAGCCTGTAATATCGCTAAAAAACCTACCAAACAACCAGCTCCTGTTAAGAAATCAGAACCTACTCCAGAAGTCAAGAAAGAAGAAAAAGCTAAAACTGAAACCAAACCTAAACCTAAGCCTGCAACAAAGACAGCAGCTAAACCAAAACCAAAACCAAAACCAAAACCAAAAACCAAAACAACTACAACAAAAACTGCAACTAAACCAAAAACCGATCGTAAAAAGGATACAACTCGACGATACAGTAGTACAGCTGTTGAAACTCAAATTGTTGATGTAGAGCATGTCATAAAACAGCTTGAAATATTGCAACCAATGAGTGATAGTATTAGAGATTATGTTATAATTGGGGATACTCTTTTTGTTGCTCCAGAAAATCTCGAAAAGCCAGATACTGAATCTAAAGTATCTCTTCCAGATGGATCATTTGTAGCAGATGATTATACTCCCAGATTATTTTTAGAAAATGGTAAAATTATTGCAATTGAATTATGGAGAGAATTTTAAAGCTCTCTGTTTTCCATCACTTTCTTAGCAATTATTGAGTAGATATCTTCAACTCCTTCTCCAAATTTAGCTGAAGATTCTAAAACGGTAAAACCTTTTGCACCCCATTCTTTACTTGCTTCATCAAAAGAAACCAATCTTTCTTCTTCAAGATCAGTTTTATTTCCTACTATGATTATGGGTATATCAGGGCACCTTTCTCTAACTTCATCAATCCAATTATTAAGGTGTTCATAGGTTTCTTTTCTTGTAACATCGAAAACTATTACTGCACCATGAGCACCAGTATAGTATCGTCTTCTTAAACTAACTAGTTTTTCTTGTCCTACTGTATCAAACAATACAACTCTTAGAGTAGTATCTTCGTCAAATTGGATGTTTTTAGAGTGGAAGTCAACCCCAAGAGTAGGTAAATAGGAAGAAGAAAATCGATTTTGAGTGTATCTTAATGCTAAACTTGTTTTTCCTACACTATAATCTCCAATGTTAAGGATTTTAATAATGTAAGTTACATTAGGCGTTAAGCTCATTAAGAGGATATTACCTATAGGATATTTGAGCATTGTGATATTTTTCTCTTACATGTAACCCAAATCTTAAAAATATTTCATCAAAAAGAATTTTGTCAGTTAGTTCTTTGCATGAAAAGATTGATATTACATTTCTTAAATATTTAATAGAGAGAGCACTCACAGATTTGAGAGAAATGGAGAAAATTTATACTGATTTGACTGTTATCATTCCTACATTAAACGAAGAAGAATCTATACCTATTATCCTTCAAAAAATCGATGAATGCGTTCCTAAAACTAAAGTAATTATTGCAGATGATGGATCAACAGACAAAACAAAAGAACTTGTCGAATCTTTTGAAGGAAGTATTGATGTACTATTTTTAGATAGAAAAAAGAAAATAATCCATGGTTTAACTATCAGTGTATTAGATGCAATAAAAAACTGTAAAACACCAATGTTTCTAGTAATGGATGGTGATCTTCAACACCCTCCTGACAAGATAGTAAACTTTTATGCTGTTTTGAAGAAGGAGAATGACCTTGTGGGGGGTAGAAGAATCAAAGTATTAGGAAAATGGCCTCTTCATAGAAGATTGATGTCTATTATCGCATCTTTAGCAGGTAAGACTTCTTTATTTATTAGAAGAAAAAATAGAGTAAAAGATGTATTGTCTGGTTTTTTCGCTTCAAAAACAGAGTTATGGCAGAAACTACTGGAGGAGAAAGAAGATGAATTCACATTAGAGGGATATAAAGTCCTTTTTGATTTCTTGAAAATATATCCTTCTAAATTGAAAATAAGTCACGTGGATTATGTCTTTGGAATACGTGGTTATGGAGAATCAAAAATTAATAGCAAAGTTATTTGGTTATATTTTAAATCTCTATTTAAAAAAGCTTGACAAAGAATATTATAGTGAGTTTAAACTCCTATCAGATGTTCTTTATAATCATACACTGTTTCCAAAAATTCTTGCATGAGTTCAGGATTTTTTATACCAGGTATTTTTTCAACACCTGAGGAAATATCGACAGCGTTTGGTGAAAGAGCTTTCGCTATTTTCCCAATATTAGATGTTCTTAAACCACCACCAACAATGAGTGGTTTAGTTACTATATTTTTGATTTCATAGATAATGTTAATCAATTTCTCCTTTTTGCTTTGAGAATCCCAATTTAATCCCAATGGTAAATTAATGTTTATTGCGTGAACATAAGGATCTAGCATTTGTGCAGCCTTAATAGGGTCTGAATCGAGAATATTCGATTCCAAGGTTTCTTTATCCATGAGCATAGAACCAATTATCGGAATAGTTGATATTGATTGAACAGCTATAAGAGTATTGATATCATTAAAGAATTGACCATTAATTTGAATCATATCGGGATTACAGATTTCCTGAATTTCGAAAATCTCATCAATTGAAGAAGGAACAATTTCTGCAATTGTTACACAATTTTCCATACTTGCGAAAATCCTTCGTGCATCGAATTTACTTACAGCTCTAATCTCATTAATATCGTCTATTATTGCACCTATAGCGAATTCAGGGGAAACATCTACGGATATAGCTGATTCAAAATCAGTAACACCGGAAATTTTTGCAATCCACACTCTTAGTTACCTCAGATTGTAATATTTGATAGGGTTTTAATATTTTCCCCATGAAACTTCATTTGACATAACAGAATGATATCCCGAATGTATCTGCGACTTGACAAGTATAATTTCCAGATATTACAAAAGACCATATTCTATTACTCACATATTATTCTGATTATATGACAACGAAGGACACATTTCTCAGTTTCAAATTGGAGAAAGCTATAGCTAGATTAAAGACTCTCAATGGGTACAATGATTCTCCCCTATTTCTAGAAATTTGCAACTGTCCAAGCAAAGGTGGTTCATTATATTTTGATACTAAGAAAAGCTCTTATTTTGGAAAAGGTTCATGTAATAGAGGTCTTCTTTGTTCTAAAATTCAAGTTGATAAACATCAAGTAAGAATTCGAAAAGCACTACCTATTGAATTAGACAGTAGTTCAGTTAATCAAGAAAAAATCTTGCTTAAGAATCAAGATCTGAATATCTCTGCTAGAATTATTTCTTAATATTAGCTAGATAACAAAACTTCTTCATACCATGATTGTTTATATTTATAAAGAACAATCAAATATTTAAGCATCAAATTATAACGAGTGTTAGGATGAGTAACGCTGACGAGATTCTTTACAAAGAAGCTTTAATTAACGCATTTAAATACGGGTCAGCTGAGGTTAAGATTGTTTTTAAGAAGATTATGGCTAATTATCCGAATTTAAGAGAAAAGTCGAAAGAGCTATACCCAAAACTAGAGAAGATAGTTAAAGAAGTCAATTCAATTTCTGAAGAAAAAATAGCAAAAATTGTTGAAAGCAAATATCCAGAGGAAATTATCATTGAGAAGAAAGAACGAATGGTTCTTCCAGATTTACCAAATGCTGAGGAAGGAAAAGTAGTAGTTCGTTACCCTCCTGAACCATCCAAACATCCTCATATTGGTCAAATGCTTTCATTTTGTATTAATCATCTCATAGCGGAAAAGTACAAAGGAAGGAGAGTTCTACGATTCGATGATACAAATCCAGAGAGGATAAAAGAAGAGTTCTATGAAGGTTTCCGTGAAGCAATTTCTTGGATGGAATTAAAAATCGATCAAGAAGTTTTAGCTTCTAATTATATGGATATTTATTATCAAAAGGCAGAAGAACTAATCAAGAAAAGTGATGCTTTTGTTTGTTTATGTGAAAGAGAAGCATTCTCAAAACTAAGAGTTGAGGGAAAACCTTGTCAGTGTAATTTGAACCATGCTATAGAAAAGAATATGGAATTATACGAAAAAATGATGAATGGGGAGTTTTCAGCTGGAGATGCAGTTCTTAGATTAAGAGGAGATATGCAGTCAGATAATTCGGCTTTAAGAGATCCTGTTTTGCTAAGGATATCTGATTTTCCTCATGCAATTCAAGGAGATAAATATCATATTTGGCCGATGTATGATTTTGAATCTCCAATAATGGAAGAGATTACAGGAGTAACACATATCTTCAGAAGTATTGAATTCGGAAAAATGAGAGAGGAACTCCAGTCTCAAATTTCAAAGAAACTAAATATAACTCCCCCAGAGTTTTATGAATACAGTAGATTCAACATAATAGGTGCTCCAACACAAGGGAGAATCATTAGAGAGCTTGTTGAAGATGGTGTAGTAAAGGGTTGGGATGATTATCGTTTGGTGACATATCAGGCTTTAAAAAACAGAGGGATTCAACCACAAGTATTCTCAGAGATTGTGGAAAGGGTAGGTTTTACAAAATCCACTACAAATATTGATTGGTCATTAATATTTTCAATCAACAGGAAAATAATTGAACCGGTTTCAAAACACTACTTCTTTGTAGATGAACCGATTGAGATTGTTCTGTTAAATCCAAAACCAGTGGAACTTGAAATTTTCTTACATCCATACAATAAAGATTTAGGAAAAAGAAAAGTCAAAGTAAATGAGACGTTGTATCTAAGTGGGTCAGATAATAAACTGCTTAAAAAAGATGAAATCCTTAGAATGAAAGATCTTTACAATATTAAAATCGTAAAAAGGATTAATGAAACAAAATATGAAGCAGAAATTTATGGAGATGAACTACTTCCTAAGATTCCTCGACTTCAATGGGTTTCTGAACCCGTGGAAATTGAGATTGTTAAACCAGAAATGTTATATTTAAATAATCGAATTAACAAAGATAGTCTAGGGTATATTGCTGGCTTCGGTGAAAAGAGTATTTCTAACCTGAAGATAGGAGAAATTATTCAACTTGAACGCTTTGGATATACAAAAGTTAATAAGAAGAACGATAAAATAGAAATGAATTATATTCATGGATGATGTTCAAATCATGGAGTATGGACTACTAATATTTCTGATATTCATTGCTTTATCTCTTATAGTTGCAGCAAGAGCTGCAATTAAGAGCAAACAGAAAAAACAAGCACCGAAGAAACGATACAAACCTTACCAACCATACGGACAACAAGAATCTACAGTCCAAACTCCAACAAGAGCTGCAACTCCTAGACAAGCATCTACACAACCTAGCCAATCAGAATCGAGAGCTGCATATGCAAGTGCAGATGAATTTTTCAGAGCTGGGATGTATGATAGAGCAAAAGAAGAATACTTGAAGACTGGAAGAGTATTTGGAGCAGCAAAATCCATAGCAGCTAAAGGTAGAGAATTCATCCCCGATTCATTACAGATTATCTCCAGGTATGCACCTGAAAGAGAAGAAGAAATGGTTAGAAATCTTTCTCGATATTTCTTTGATAGTGGAGAAACTGAAATTTCTGCCTTAATTCTTTCCGAAAGTGGTTTAACAGGAGAAGCTGATGCTGTTTTAGCTACAATTGGAAAAACAATTGATGATATTGCTCTGGGAGAAGTAGTGGAAGTAACTTCAATTGAACCAATTGTCTCAGAAGATGAATTGGCTGATACTCAAAAAAGTCTTGAGGAATTAGAAGTAATCGCAGCTGAAGCTAAAGAGACAGAAGAGGAAGAAATAATAATTAAAGAAAAGGAAAAGAAAGTGGTTGAAGTAAAACGGATAACTACACAACCACTTAAGATTGCTACCTCTGTCCTAGAGGATAGATGCAGTGTTTGTATGTCTCCTATCAAAGCGGGAGAAAGTTTTGTAAGATGCCCTCACTGTGAAATTCCTTCGCACTATTCTCATATAGTTGAGTGGATTAAGGTCAAACCTCAATGTCCTAACTGTAGAAAGAAGTTAGTCTCAAAAATGTTTCAAGAATAGAGAAAAGAGTTAAAAACATATTTGTTATGAAAACCTCATGGTATTCTTACCTCCTTTTTCAAAAGAGACAATTCGAGAGTATATTGATTTAAAAACTCAAACACAAATTGCAGGATTCGATCTATCAGTTAAAGAAATCATGCACTTTGAAGATGGGGGAGTATTAGACTTTGATAATTCAAAAAGAATAATTCCACAGCATGTGTCATTAGAAAAAAAGGGTGATGCGTGGATGCTTAAACCAGGAGGGTATTTAGTTAGATATAATGAGATTGTTGAAGTTCCATATGATGCTGTTGGAATTGTGTTACCACGATCAAGCTTAATGCGATGTGGTGCAACAATCTTCTCAGCTGTTTGGGATCCTGGATATAAGGGTAGGGGGGTAGGATTGATGGTAACCTATGCAGAAATAAAAATACATCAAAATACAAGAATTGCGCAATTAATGTTCATTAAAACAACAGAGAAAACAACGAAAGGATATTCTGGGGATTATCAAAATGAAAGATAAGAGGGAAATGTTAAAACTAATAATTTTATCTACGCAATACGCATTTTTTATATATTAAAAACTAGATAGTGAAATAGCAGATAAAGAAAGTGAGAATATGTCAAAAAAAGCTAATCCACCTAAAAGCACTAAGCAAGCAACTTCAAAAACTCCTGCCGAAAAGAAAAAACCTAAAGAAGCAGAAGATTGGATAGCAGAAATTATTCCAAAGAAGAAGAAACCAAGTGTTCAGAAATTAAGTGATGATGACCTCAGTGATGTAAATATAAGCACAATCCCAGGAATCGGTCCTGCTGTTTCAGAAAAACTCATGTCTGCAGGTTACTTAACCTTAGCAGCTGTTGCACATGCATCTCCTTACGAACTAGTAGAACATTGTGAGATAGGAGAACAAACTGCAAAACGACTAATTACTGCAGCTAGAAGTCAAATTGGAGTAGGTTTCAAAAGTGCTAAAACATTACTTGAGAGTAGACAAAAGCTTCTGATGATTCCAACAGGAAGCAAAGCTCTTGATACACTATTAAAAGGAGGGATTGAAACTAGTTCTTTGACGGAAATATCAGGAGAATTTCGAACTGGGAAAACACAAATCTGTTTTCAATTGTGCGTAATAACAGCTATGGAAAAGAAAAATGGTGGATTAGAATCAGGTGTTATTTTCATTGATACAGAAGGAACGTTCCGACCTGAAAGAATAGTCCAAATCTGCAATAGATTCGGAGCAAATCCAGATGATGTCCTGAGTAGAATTCACGTAGGAAGAGCTTACAATTCTGATCATCAGATGGTTTTAGTTCTAGAAAGTCCAAGATTGATAAAAGAGAAAAATGTCAAATTAATGATAATTGATTCATTAACCAGTCATTTTAGAGCTGAATTTACAGGTAGAGGAGCTCTTCTAGAAAGACAACAAAAACTCAATAAATACTTACATCAATTGCTCAGACTTGGGGAAGTTTATGAAATAGCAATTGTTGCAACGAATCAAGTATTATCAAAACCAGATGTACTATATGGTGAAACTATTTTCCCAATAGGAGGGAATATTGTAGCCCATTCATGTACAACTAGAATTTTCTTAAGAAAAGGGAAGGGAGATAAAAGAATAGCAAGAGTGATAGATAGTCCCCACATCCCTGAAATTGAAACCATCTTTTGTATAACTGAAGAAGGGATAGTTGACATTGATGATGCCGGCTAGGAATGTAACAACATTTAAGTAAGACGTTTAACTATCTGTCAGATAAGAAAATTAATCTTGCAAAAACATTGGTGATAGATTTGTCGGATGAAGGAATATCAGTTAGTGACGCTATAAAAATTACTGAATTAGAGAACCAAGTGCAAATTCTTCAAAACAAAGTTGAAGAACTTGAAAATACAAAAAAGGAATTGGAAGAAAAGAGCAGTAATTTAGACCAAGAACTCAATGATTTGAAAGAAAGATCTGCTGCTTTAAATGAAATTGAAAGTGCAAAAGCTAATCTTGAAACTGAAGTGGAAAATTTAAAACAAGAGAATTCTCAACTTAAAGAAGAAAAAGAGAACCTAAATAATGAGATTCAGGAGCTCAAGAATGATACAATGAGAAAAGATACTGAAATCTCAAATGTCAAGAGGGAATTTGAAACCAAAAGCGAAGGTATTCAAGAAAAGGAACATACCATTGAGAAGCTGAAAGAAAATGTAGCTGAAATGGAAAGCATAAAAACAGAGCTTGAAGCACAAGTTGAACAACTTAGGGATGAGAAAGCAACTATCGAAAACAAATACAATGAACTTTTAACAGATTCTTCTAGGTTGGAACAAATAAAAGCTGATTTAAGAATAAAAGAAGAAGCTCTTAGGAGATTCCAAATCATCGCAGAATCTGATCCATCTTA
>JAGLTP010000130.1 GCA_023135215.1 Candidatus Heimdallarchaeota archaeon | reverse complement strand
ATGTTTTTCAATCAACTTATGGTTATACTGAAGATGTAGGTATGAAGAATGAAGCCATCCTCGCAGTATATCTAGATAAATTCATAGAAGAGAAGGGATTGTTTCCAGCTCCATACATGTATCCTACACTTACATTGGTCAGAGATATGTTTGATTTCGAACCAACCAAAATGGGAGCACTAAATCAATTAAAAACAATAATGAAAGCTAGAAAAGTAAAAGCAAAAAGATTGATTGGGATGATGACCAAGATTAGAGATGAAATAACAGGAGAAGTAAGAACAGATGGAACTATAAAAAAATCACTTACTAAAAAAGACCAAGAGAGCTTAGATGAAGCATATGAGATAAACAAGAAAATACTTTTAGCTTCAGGAGCAAAGCCAGAGACGATAACTAGGGGAGTTTATGAATCAGGGCATCCTTGTTGCACAGCTTCAATTGGAAAAGTATTGGATGAAAATCAGGAAACTAAAATAAATAATTTGTTTGTAAGTGACGCAAGTGTATTTCCTAGTCCTTTAGGAATGCCACCTATATTGACCATAGTTGCTCTATCTAAGAAATTAAGCAAGTATTTAGTCGCAAATACCTGAAGAAAGCTGGAATGAATGAATTCCTTCTAACTTCTAAATTATTTCTAGTTTTGAAGATATTATGCTATCTTTAATTTTTTTTTAATAAAATTGTTTAAAAATTCTAGGAGATAAATAGAGTGGTTAAAACAAGTCAATTTTATAGTTTATTAGTTTTAATTCCTAATTCTTCTAGTTTTCTTATGAATATCTCAGCTAAAATGGGTTCCTTTATTACTCTACTGAATGTGATAACAAGTTTATCCTCAAAACTTATCAAACCTACTCTTTCTTTGTGCATAGCGCTTGGTCCAATAGCTACCTCATAAGAATCAATATACTTTACTAGTTGATCTGGTATAGTTACTTTACCTAGATTTGAAATTACACCACTGTAATATGGTGCGCTTATAAAATAATACCCTCTTCTTGCAAAGAATCTCTTTACTTGATAAGGTGTAATTTGCATAATCCGTATTTTCGTATTTCCTATGTTCATAGCTATTTTATGATAGAATGTGTTTGGATGGATTTGGTTCTTTTGAAGATTTTTAATTTCTTCAACTCTTTCTCTGAAGGTTTTTGTATCCATACTAGAATCAAAATCCAATCTCGCACCCAAAGAGAAATTTCTCATAGTTTTGGATTCAAAAATTTGTCTCAAATTTACTGGGACTCTTATTCGAATAGGTTTTGGTTTTCTAGTTTTATTTTTGTAGATTTTTTCTTGCAGTTCTTTTAGAGATTCAAAGTAAATAGCTATTAGAAGAGCGGTTAAAGAAACATTGAATTCCTTAGATTTCTGTTTAATGGTCTCAAGAGAAACAATTACCTTCGATGTATGAAAAACTCCAGGAGGTTCAATTTTGTTAGGTATAGTGAAACTTCTCTTCCTAAATTTAACTCCCCTCACTCTTTTTATCTTCTTATAATGCTGTTCATATGCATCTTCGTATTCCAGTGGATCAGGTTTTTCTTCGGGTAAAAAGATACCCTCCCAATCCTTTGTTATTACTCCCTTAATTCTGAGATATTCAGCAACTATTGAATTGAGGAATACTAAACCTCCGTGACCATCTGTTAAACAATGCTGACATTCAAGAGCAATTTTATTTTCAGTGACAATAATTCGATAAAGGAGCTTTTTTCTACCAAATGGAATATATTGGCAAGGATATTGACGTTCAGACTGTATCTCTGGAATCGCTAGATTGGTTACCCATTTTCCCCAGATGAAACCTCTTTTTATACTCACTCTGAAGTAAGGAAAACGTGGTAGAATATTTGCTAGAGCTGCACGTAGTCTTTCTAACTCAACCTCTTCTTTCAGGATGCATTCTATTCGAAAAACATTCGTAACTCTTTTGTTGGACAGCAAACTAAATCCAATAGCAGTACTATCTAGCTTATACTTTCTTTTATCAGCTTTGATCCCAAGAGTTATTCCTGAAGTGGTGTTTTTCTTTAATACTAAATCGCTCATGAACCTATTAAACCTATAAATAAAGTAATCAAATGGTTTTATAAGGGATTCTTTTTGTTGATGAAAAATACTGCTTTATTTTGTTGATGAAATGGAAGAGTAAAAGAATATAGAAAGAAAAAAAAAGAAAAAGATAGAAAAATGGGAGAAGAGTAAACCTAGAAAATAGAAGAAAAAAAAGAAACTATTTCCTTTTTTTACTGAAAACAACTAATGGTATTGCCAAGAATATACTAATCAAGATGAATGATATGTAACCACTAGTATATTCAGGAATCTCTGGAACTAAATCTAAAGGATAAAGATCTTCAGAACCTGCTGCACCATCAATAGTATAGGAACTACTAACCGACCCGCTCCAATCATTCCAGTAGTTCCCTTCTTCTAGCACCTCATCATACCACTGATCTCCAGCGTCATCGAAAGCTTGAATTGTAGTACCATCAAGATTGTTATCAAAGAATGCATTATGGTATATCTTGTTTATTCCTACTGAAAGTGACATACTTAGTCCATATGATGTGCTACTATCAAAGAGATTGTTTGTAATTAAACTGCCTGATGAGCCCACAATCCTCATACCAAAGAAATTATTCATTAGATAATTATTTGTAATCGTTAAATTTAGACTACTTTCGGTTAAAATTCCAGTATCACCATTATTCGAACAATTATTATGAGTAATGCTTGTACCACTAGAGTTCACTATACTTATTCCTACTTCAGTAGTTTCGTTACAGATATTTTTGTGTAATATAACTCCATGAGAATCTAATAAGTAAATACCAATTGGTGAGACAAGCTTATTATTCTGAACATAAGTGAAGTCAGATTCTCTTATATCTATTCCAGCATCAAAGGAGATAATATAGTTTTCATCAATTTTACCGCCTACCCCTCCATTAAGTCTAATACCATTGTTTCCCGTTGAGATTATCACATTGCTGTAGATATTTACTGTATCTTCAGCCATATTTTGATATTTGCCCAAGAAAATTGCATAGCTTGCGTCTGTCTTAAGAAAACAATTTTTGATGATGAAATGTTTAGTAGTATAACCACCGAAATTAAGACAATAATCACCAGTAGTTGTGATATTGTAATTTTCAATACGATAAGGATCTTCAGGGGAACCATCTCCTGGCAAAAAATAAGATTCAAAATCAGGATCATAGTCAATAATCATTGGCGTCTGAATAATCAAATCTTCTAATAGAACTTGATTTGAAGAGGTATTTGAAGTCATAGCAAAAGAATTTCTAATTCCTGTATTTAACGCAACACTGTAGAGAATTAGAAGAGATATAATTAATATAATTGATATTTTGAGATTGTTTTTTTTCACTTTAGTTCATTCCTAAAAATTAGTTATTATATATTACAATATTGAATGTTTCTAACTTGTTATTAAGTATTATTGAGACTGATTTTCTA
>JAGLTP010000013.1 GCA_023135215.1 Candidatus Heimdallarchaeota archaeon | reverse complement strand
GAAACACTGCCTCAGCTTGTAGAATCCATCAAAATATGACAATTTAACAATTATCTATATACTTGTTTTCCTTTAATAGTATCAGAAACCTTAAAGAATTCAGTTTAATAATCTTATAACGTAGGAATGATTAGAATGTTTAGCGAAGAATACGAGCGTAAAGAAGAAGAAGAGATAAAAGAGGAAAAAAGCTCTTTTCAATCAGAACTTCTAGATGCTATTGAAGATCAAAGCGAAGAAGTTGAAGAAGAGGAAGAGGAAATTCATACCCAAGCAAGAACGCAAGTCGAACAAGAAGAGGAAATCCAAGAAGAATTCGAAGATGAATATAAAGAAAACAGAGCTGAAGAAGATAAGAAAACTTCTAATAAAGCTGATGAAGCATTACCTGCAGAAGATGAGAAAAAGAAGAAAGAGCAAATCAGCTATTCTCATATTGTTGTAGATCTTTGGAGAACTAAAATGCATAGAGAAGAATGGGGTATAAGACTAGATGCTCAGAGAGCTCAAAAAGACAGACAATGGACTCGAGATATGGACTTGATTGGTCACGTACAAATAAATGGAGAAGAATATGGAAATTTAGCATTGCGAGAGAAATTATGGAAAGGGAAAGATCCATTGGAAAGAAGATTTGTAATGAAAATGTTC
The DNA here is from genome assembly GCA_023135215.1 of Candidatus Heimdallarchaeota archaeon. The sequence continues at coordinate 9,012 of JAGLTP010000013.1, read as the reverse complement.
TCACCTAGTGGGTACTGGAGAGCCAGCATTGAAAGATTGCAAGGAGAAAGTTTTGGTATGTCTCATGCTACCAAAGAACCTTGTCCTGTGTATATCTGTATTTTTAAACATACTCGTAATCTATTCAGAATCAAACGTTTAGCTCATTATCCTCGTTTTCAAGGACAGGTTTTCGGTTTCAGCTACCTAGATGAGAATGATATATTCAAATCTTTTGTTCTAGATGATAAAAGATTAACACTTGGTTCAGATTGGATGGTAAAAGATATTCACAATAATGTAATTGCTAAGATAAATGGTAAATTCGCGAATCTTGGTGGAAAATTCATTATAGATATATTTGATGAAAAATTAGCAGTTGATAAAACATTTTTCAATATGCTTATACTTTTCAGCTCTACTTTGAGATTTCTTAGAGATGTCAAGAAAAACATAAAGAAATCGCTTAAAGAGTTGAAAAACTCAGATACTGAAGTTAAATTAGATGATAGCGAGTCTAACCTATACCTAAATCCAAGAAAACTATCTATCTAAACTCTTTTTCCTTTATTTTCTTTAATACAAGTAGGTTTTTTATATCTAAATATGGTTATTTGAATGAAGGAAGAGTAGATGAAACAGGATATCAAGATTCGTTTTGGTTTGGCTTTTGACTTAATAATCGAGACAGAAAGAAAAATAGATGATTTCGATTTGCTAAAACATATAAAAGCTAATCCAAAGAAAGAAAATGAATATCGGGCTCCGCCTCATAAATATGATTTGATTTTCAATATGTTTGAACACAAGGGATACGAAGTTAAATCACTTGTTCTTGAAGATTCTTCGTTATCTGAGGATTACAAAATCAGATTTAAAGCAAAACTCAACCTTCGTGACTATCAGAATGAAGCTATAAACCAGTTCATTAGTAATAAAGGACGAGGAGTTGTAATCTTACCGACAGCAGCTGGAAAAACTCTCATCGGTCTAAAAGCAATAGAAGAACTAGGAGAGAAAACGGTAATTGTTGTTCCAACAAAGAATCTGTTATATCAATGGATAGATCACATTTCAAAATACACATCTCTCACAAGAGATATGATCGGTCAATTGGGAGATCAAGTAAAAGAAATCAAGGAAATAACTGTTACAACATATGATAGTGCGAGATTGAACATTAATCTGTTAAGAAAAACCTTCAATCTACTAATCTTCGATGAAGCTCATCATGGAGCTGCCAAAGAAACGCTAAAAGTTCTAGAGGGGCTACCTGCCAGATTTAGACTGGGATTAACTGCAACCCCTGATAGATCAGACAAAGGTGAAGAACTTCTTTTCAAGCTAATCGGAAAGCCAATAATTGTTGCTAAGGTTTCAGATCTAGCTAGAAATGGATATGTTGCTAATTATAAACTGAAAAGTGTAAAAGTACCATTAGACGAAGAAGAAAGGATTCTTTATGATGAATATATGGAAATTTACAGAGGATACCTTCGAAGAAGAAAAATACAAATTAAAACACCGCAAGATTATGAACGTTACTTAATTTTCAGAGTTAATCAAGATTCTGAAGCAAAAGCAGCATTAGATGCACATAGAAAAGCTAGAACATTAGTTTTTTCTTCTAAAGCAAAGCTAAGAAAAATAGAAGGTATACTTCAAGAACATCAAAATGATAAAATTATAATTTTCTCTGAATTTAATAATATGGTATATCAAATCAGTAGAAATCACCTTATACCAGCAATAACACATGAAACTAAAAGCTTAGAGAGGGAAGATATTCTTAGTAAATTCAGTAAGGGAAAATACTCAAAAATAGTTACGGGTAAAGTGCTAGATGAAGGATGGGACTGTGGTTCTGTTAATGTAGGAGTTATAGTGAGCGGTACAGGTCAAGCTAGGCAATTCATTCAGAGGCTGGGGAGGATATTAAGACCAAAAGAGGGAGAAGCTATTTTGTATGAATTAGTATCTCCTGAGACTCTTGAAGCTGGAACAGTAAAACGAAGAAGAAAATCGGAGGTTTTATAATGAGAATTTCGCTTTCCGAATTTGATTTTAAAATTACTGGAACTGGCTCAAAAGCAGTTTTTAATCCCCTCTATCTTCAGATAGAAGAAAGCAAGAAAGTTCAAACATTCATAGATTTTCTTGAAGAAAATCTTGGAAAGGTTAAATCAGATATTCCATTTGAGATTCTTTGGAGTTTATTTCCATCAGAAAAAATTGCCAAATCATTATTAGTTTCTGCTTCAAGATATTATTCATTTTTTTCTCAAACAACTGTTGACATATTTGGAGAAACTAAAAGAGAGACAAGAGATTCGAAATCAGAAGATATAGCATCCTTCCTTTCCTCATCAGGAGCTGAAAGAATAGTTTTGCATGATTTAACACCAGCTCAAATTAGAGCAAGAATCTTTGAAATAGTAAATAGAGATACCAAGGGATTTGTAACTCTCTCTGAAAGAGATGAAATAATAAAATTACTCAAACGCGAACTAGCAATTCCTAGGAACAATTTTGATTCTCTCATGTTCTTAGATATTGAATCGGAAAAAATTCTACAAAAGAATGAATCAGTTGAAACTCATAGATTGATTAGTTATTTCAATCTTGATACTATTGAAACAACGCTTTGTTTCAGTATAAGTTTCAATATTCTTCTTAAGAAGTTGCCAGGATATTTAGGAAAGAATCTTATATTTATCTCTAAGAGAAATTATGTTTTTACAGACATCTCTCTTGATGAAGACGGATATAGTATCTCTATTGAACAACCTTTGGAATTGTTTCGAGAGAAGGGAGGATGGGGGAAGAACATTGCCAATGTTGCTATGTATGTAATCAGATCATCGTTGCGTGATAAAATAGGATTTCAGCTTCAAGCTATAGTGAAACCAAGAAACCGAAAAGCATTTTACTTTTTAAGGTCAGACAATCTACCTCTTCTACCTACTTTCAAAGTTGATGATGAAGACTCTTTCAAACCTGAAATAGATTCCAAGGTGGAAGAAAAATTCCTTAGAACTTGGAAAAACTTTCATGGTTGGAAAGCAATTCCTGAACCAGAAGCAATTATTATAGGAAAGAAAATGTATGTCCCTGATTTCTTATTGGAAAGAAGTGGAAAAAGCATTTTTCTTGAGATTGTGGGATTTTACACCTTAAAATATATCCAGAAAAAGAAGAACCAGATGAAGGAACTAGCAAAACAGGAATTACCTATAATTTACTTAGTAGATGAGGAATTAAAAACGCACTTTACAGATGTGAGAGATGTAAATATCTTGTATTATTCAAGTGCTCAAATTCCAAACAATATACTGCTCAAATTACTGGAAGAGAATTTCTCAGATTTCGAAGAAAGATTCCCAATTTTTGTTAAAGGGATTGAACTAATTAGCAATGAAATCGTTGAACAATCCTCAACATTATCTTTACAAGATATTCAAAGAAGATTGAAAGCTTATTCACCTGAAGAAGCAATAAAAATATTACAAGCTCCTGAAATAGAAGACATTCTAAAGCAAAAATCAATAGAATTCATCTCGAGTTTTGGACTGGTAACCAATGAAATAATCAAAAACGTAGAAGAGTTTCTCAAAGAAAACCGGAAAATTCCTCTAGATACGCTAAAGGAGCAATTTCCAGAAATTAAAGAATCCTTAATCTCAATATGTCAAAGCATAGGTTGCAGCGTTAAGTGGAAGTCTATTGATGAAGTTGAGATTATTTTTGCGAATTAAGATTAAAAACTTAAAAAGAGCAAAAAATGCGAAACATTCTTTTAATGTAAATAGTCCTGTTTAGAATGATGCAGAATAAAGTAGCTATCATTGGCGGCTCAGGAGTTTATGATTTATTTAAGAAAGCAGAAAATATTTCTTTAAAGACACCATATGGAAAAGTGGATAATATAGTTAAAGCTAAACATGGTAAAAAAGAGATCTACTTTCTTCCTAGACATGGACCAAAACACTCAGTTCCCCCTCATTTGATAAACTATAGTGCTAATATTTATGCTCTCTACAAACTTGGCGTTAAACAGATTTTTGCTACTAATGCCGTAGGTTCAATTGATTTAGGCATAAATCCTGGAGAGTTTGTGGTTCCAGATCAGATAATTGATATGACTAAAAGCAGACAACTCACTTTCTTTGATGGTACAGCAGGTTTTAGTTTCGATGATAAAACAAAAAGAGATGGAGTTGTTCATCTAGATTATACTGAACCATATTGTCCAAATTTAAGAAATATGTATGTCAAAGCAGTAGAAGACATAGGAGAAATGGTTTACACTAAAGGAGTTCATGTTTGTTCAGAAGGCCCAAGATTCGAAACTCCAGCTGAAATCATTATGTATCAGAAATTGGGAGGAACAGTTGTTGGAATGACTACAGTTCCTGAATCAATTCTAGCAAGAGAACTGAAGATGTGTTATGCTACCTTGTGTTTGATTACAAATTATGGTTCAGGTTTGCAAGAGAAAGTTTCGCACGAAGAGGTAGTGGAACTTTTCAAGCACAAAACCAAACAAATCAAAGAAATTATGAAGAAAATTATTGCAACAAAAGCTGTTCCATTAGACTGCAAATGCAATGTCTGAAAAAATCAATCCACTAGAAAATAACATCTTACGTAGAATTGAATAAGAGAGCCTATTGTTTAAATTTCTTTTTGAACAGCTGATAAAAAGCTTTATAAACAATCTTTTTTTTATTCGTTCAATATATAAAGGATGAGATGGGAAATGGCACCAAAAATTGATTATGGTATAGTTATTCAAAATGTTGTAGCAAGTATTAATCTTTTTACAACAATCGATCTTGTTACTGCGTATCAAACTCTTATTGATGATGATGATTTATTCGTCAGTTATAATCCTGAGACTTTTCCTGGATTGATTCTAAAGATAAAAAAACCCAAGATTTCAAGTCTCGTCTTCAGTTCTGGAAAACTTGTTCTAACTGGAGCAAAATCCACTCAAATGGTACATGAAGGAGTTCAACAGATGATCAAAATTCTAAAAACTGTTGGAACAAAAATAACTGAAGAACCTGAGATTATAGTACAGAATATTGTTGCTTCTGGACATTTCAATCATCGAACAATTAATCTTGAACTTGCAGCTTTGTGGCTTGAACACTCAATGTATGAACCTGAACAGTTCCCAGGTCTAATCTACCGTCTTGCAGTACCAAAAACAGTTCTTCTGTTGTTCCAATCAGGGAATCTAGTCTGTACAGGTGCAAAAACTGAAGAGCAAGTTAGACAAGCAGTCGAAAATACTTACATTACTCTAGATGAAATCAACGCGTTTGATTTCTAATCTCACTCTTTTTATTTTTCATTTTTTCAATGATTTAGTTTACCTTAGATAATGCTTGATCAATGTCTTCTATAAGATCATCTACGTCCTCTAATCCTACTGAAAGTCTAATCATGGTATCTGGAATACCCAGTTTATCTCTTTCTTCTTGAGTTAGTTGTTGATGTGTAGAGAATGCAGGATGGGTAGCAAGAGTAACAGATGTACCCAAATGCCCTGCATGGATGATGAGATTAAAGGCATCAATAACATTTTTTGCATCTTCAAGTTCTCCTTTTGTTACAAAAGATAGCAAGGCACTAAACCCTTTCATTTGTTTCTTAGCTAGTTCATGTTGAGGATGACTTTTGAGTCCAGGATAATTAACTGAAAGAACTTTAGAGTGATCTTCAAAAAACTCTGCTACAGCTTGAGCATTTTCACTATGTTTCTTCATTCTCAGCCCTAATGTTTCCACACCGAGTAACAACAACCAACTATTGAATGGACTTATGGATGGTCCTATATTTCTATATTCTGTTTTTCGGAGATGATTTATGTATTCAGTAGATCCTGTAATCGCACCCGAGATACAAGTGGAATTCCCACTCAGAAATTTAGTTCCTGAATGAACCATAATATCAGCACCCATCTTTGCAGGTTGTTGAAGAGCAGGTGAACCTATTGTATTGTCAACAACCAAAGGGATACTATAATCATGTGCAAGCTTTGCTAATGCGTCTATATCACCTATGAACAGGTTGGGATTCGAAGGAGTTTCCACAAACAAGAATTTAGTTCGTTTTGTAATTGCTTCTGCCCAATTATCTAATACTTCAGGTTTAGAAACTCGAATTGGATTCATACCGAATTTTGGAAAAGTAACGTTAAATAACTGATTTGTACCACCGTAGGTTGTGCCAGATGTGACAAAAGCATCTCCATTTTCAAGCAACCCAATACAAGCGATAAATTCTGCAGCCATTCCTGATGATGTTAATAATCCTTTTTCAGTCAGTTCCAAAGCTGCAAGACGATCCTCAAAGATCTTATTTGTTGGATTATCCATTCTTCCATAAGTAAAACCCTCAATTTCATAGTTATAGAGCTTTGCTGCATATTCAGCACTTTCATAAGGATAAGCCACACTTTGGTAAATTGGGGGGACAATCGAGTTTGTTTCAAAAACATCATGACCAGCGTGTAAACAGAGTGTATCAAATTTGAGATTGCGTTTATCTTTTTTATCCATAATGAAGAAAAATAAACACATTTCTTAAATCTTTCATTCAATCAAGAACTTAGCTTTAACCTGTGGAAATTGAATAGACTCCTTTATTAAACCGAAAAGACGATATTACTACAACAATGTGCAGAAGGGTCGCTAATTTTTTTAAGAAAGTATGGGGATTATGGAGGGTTATTCTTGTTGTTTCAGCCCTTATCACAATAACATTTGTGGGAATTTTTACATCATTTCAGACATTCATGTTTGTTCTAGGATCATTTTTAATTGTTGTACCGGTTATTTTGCTTTTTACAAGCGGAATATGTTCAGATATGAAATTCTTCATTAAACGATTCGAACATATGCCTGAGGATGATAGACCAACTGTTCCAGGCGGAGGGATTGGAATGTCTCGAATAGGACCTGCAAATATAGCTACTTTAGAGATGATTAAAGCTCACGAAAAAGCTTCTAGATTAAAGGGCTCGGATAAGGAGATGTATTTTCTTAAAATGAGAGGAAGTATAACAGGGATTGATTATGATTCTTTGAAAATTAGAGCTCGGAATAAAGGAGAATTATCTGAAGAGACAATTTCAGATTTATCTACAGATGAGAAACTATTAGACGTCCTTTTTCATGAAGAATGTCAAAAAATAGAGGAAACTATTAATGAGATTAATGGTCGAAATATCAAAAAAATCTTTCATCAAGATAGCATAAGTTATCAATTTGATTTTCATGAGAAAAGTGATTTTTCCTTTCTATTAGCAGTTATTATCGAACATTTTATCGATGGGACTACAAAAATTGAGACTATAATTAGAAAATTTCAACCCTTTTCTCTAGCGTTAATGAAATTCGAAACCGAGGAAGAAGAAAGAATAGAACTCAGCATTCCTGAATTAGCGAAAATCTACTTAATAGATTATAGTCATCCTAAAATCCTAGAAAAAATACTCGAAGAAGAAAATATCATTGAAGCATTGTATTCTATTCACCCTTTTATCGATTCTTTCAAAATAGATCGGAAATACTTCTTAACTGAAATCACTGATACGGAAAAGGTTCTAGACGTCCTTAATACATTAAGAATTGTTAACAAAAGATTAATTTCTGAAGAAGCAGGTTTGATTGAAGTAGAAGAAATCAAATGTTATAAGTGTAATTACTCCTTAGAAATTTCTGATAAAAAATGTCCAAAATGTGGAGAGAAGAGACCTGAATGTGGCGTTTGTTTACTGGATCTATATCCTTCTGAAGCAAAGGAAATAGTAAGAACATCTTGTTGTGGGATTTATGCACACAAGGATCATTTAATTATGTGGTTAGATAAAACGGATACTTGTCCAAATTGCAGAACAAGAAAACCTAATTGGACTAGATTTTTAGAATAAGATTCCAAATTACATTTGCATTTATTCAATTTGTAGATAATGTTTTTAAGTTGAGCATAAACGATTTTAAAGAGTAATATGTCACTTGAGGAAGTATTTCAGATTATTGAAAAGAATAAAGAACAATCAATAGAACTTCTACAAGATTTTCTACGAATTCCAAGCGTTGCAGCTAAAGATACTGGTACTCAGGAAGCTATTGATTATCTTCGTCGTGTTTTTGGAGATGCAGGTTTTGATTATTTTGTTGCAGAAACACCAACTAAACCGGTTTTTTGTGCGGAAATGAATGTAGGAGCAGATAAAACTATTCTTTTTTACGACCATTATGATGTTCAACCTGAAGATCCCATTGAACTTTGGGATTCTCCACCCTTTGAACCTACCATCAGAGATGGTAAAATTTTCGCTAGAGGAGTGACTGATAATAAGAATGAGATAATAGCTCGTCTTGAAGCAATCAGAGCATATAATGTAATTTTCGAGAAACCCCCCATAAACATCAAGTTCGTCATTGAAGGAGAAGAGGAAGTTGGTTCTCCTAATTTTCCTCATTTTATCAGAAACAATAGAGAATTTGCGTTGAAAGCTGATGTATGTATCTGGGAATTTGGCGGTAGAGACAAAAAGGATATTCAACAGATTTATCTTGGAGTCAAGGGAATTTTGTACCTTCATATAAAGACAAAAACAATCGGAAAGGATATACATAGTGGATACACTCAATTTGTTGATAATGCAGCTTATGAATTAACGTGGGCTCTCTCTAAACTGAAGGATCGAAATGACAGAATTCTGGTACCTGGTTTTTATGACAACATTCCAGAACCCACTGCTGAGGAAACCAAGGAAATAGAAGAATTTGATTTAAATGAAGAAGAGATGAAAGAGACATTCGATATTGAAGAATTCAGATTAGGTTTAACAGGTTTAGATATGAAAAAGAAATATTTCCTAGAACCTACTCTTAACATCTGTGGGATTTGGTCTGGTTACCAAGGTCCTGGTTCAAAAACAGTTACTCCAAATGAAGCATTTGCTAAAGTAGATTGTAGACTTGTTCCTGGCCAAGAACCTAATGATTTAGTCCA
>JAGLTP010000129.1 GCA_023135215.1 Candidatus Heimdallarchaeota archaeon | reverse complement strand
ACATTAATGATAAAAATACCTCCCCAATTCAAAAACGAATCACTGATCACAGCACCCAAAACTGGACCTATAACAACGGAAATAGAAATTAATAAATTGTTTATACCTACTGCTGTTCCTCGATTCTTTTTTGTTGTGAAACAAGTAATAAGAGCCATTCCATTTGCAATCATTCCAGTTGCTCCTATTGCTTGAATTGCACGACCAAGAACCAACCACCAAAAAGAATTACTTAGAATTAGAGCAGGTCGACTTGCCAAAAAACAGAACAGAGATCCTAACGCGAATACAACCATACCAATTTGAAAAACAAGTTTATTGCTGAATTTATCTCCTAAATCTCCAGCAATTACAGTGAAAGCCATCATTACAAGAAGATATGCTAATATTACCCACTGAACCCTATTTGAAGTTACTCCGTAATAGCTTTTGATTTTCTCTAATATAATGACTACAATTGTAGCATCAAGTGTAGACATGAAAATTCCAATTCCGATGGCACTAACTAGAATACCTACCTTAACTGTAGGAAGTGACGAAACACCTTCATTTGATAGTGTGTCGGAAGAACTCAAGCTAAATCACAATTGTTTCTGATGAAAGTGACATATAAGATTTCCGTATCCAATATACCTAAGAACTCATTGCTTGGCATGGCATCTATATCAACAGTTCTTATATAGTAAAAAATCAAACATTGTATGCTAATTGAAACTGTGGTATCATATGGAGCAAACTGAATATATCAATCACCCACTAATCAAACCTAACAAGGTAGAAGCAAGATTATATCAGCAAACGCTATTTGCTTCATGCATTAAGAAGAATTCTTTGGTAATTCTTCCAACGGGATTAGGTAAAACAATACTTTTCCTAATGATTGCAGCTCATCGTTTGGAGAAATTTCCTGAAGGAAAAATAGTTTTTTGTGCTCCAACAAAACCACTACTTGACCAGCATGAGTATACAACTAGAGAATCATTAAACATTGATACAGACAAAATAATACAAATATCAGGTCAAATTGATCCAAAGAAAAGAAGGGAAATTTGGGAAACGGGTCAAATTTTTATTTGTACTCCACAAACAATTCAAAATGATATTATCCAAAGGAGAGTAAAACTTGAGGATGTTGTTTTTCTTTGCTTTGATGAAGCACATAAAGCAGTAGGTGACCATAGCTACGTTTTCATTGCAGAGCAATATCACAAAAAAGCCAAGAACCCCCTATTGTTGGGAATCACTGCTAGTCCCGGTGCAAACCCCGAGAGGATAGAAGAAGTTCAACAGAATCTTAATATTTTGAATGTTGAGATGAGAGATGAAAACTCTGATGATGTTAAATTGTACGTGCACGATATAGAAGAGAATTGGGAGATAATACCTTTACCCAAAGAATTCAGTACAATTATAGATACATTAAATGAATTATTTAAGCTAATGCTAGAAGGATTGAAAGAGCTAAAAATAATTCAATCTGCTCTTCCTAGAAATAATCCAAGGAGAGTATTGTTAACACTAAGAGCTAAAGTTAATGAAAAATTTGCAGA
>JAGLTP010000128.1 GCA_023135215.1 Candidatus Heimdallarchaeota archaeon | reverse complement strand
TCATACACATATCTTCTCCACCACCTACACCTACACCAACTGTGTATGGAGGACAGGCAAGAGGACCTGCAGCTGCTAATGCTTCAACAACAAATTCTTTGACACCTTTGATTCCTTTACCAGGCGGGATCATCTTCATCTTACCGACATTAGAACTTCCTCCTCCCTTTGGTAAAGCAATAATCTCTAATGAATCTCCTTCAACTAGATCAAAGTAGAACCAAGGAACATAACCTCTCAACCCAACATTGTTCTTTGTGTTTCCTTCAAACATATCAACAGCATTAGGTCTGAGTGGAACTTCTGAAGTAGCTTTCTTTGTTGCTTTAATGAGAGCTGTTTTCACTTCAGATCTTAAAGGAAATTTATCTCCAATCTTAACAAAGAAAGAAACTAACCCAGTATCTTGACACATTGGTTTACTTGTAGCTTCAGCAATCTTTACATTCTCGTTTATTGCTTGTAACTGTGATTTTCCCAATGCTCCTTCTGTTTTCTTTTCACCCTCTATGAGAATTTCTTTCACTTCTGTTGGTAAAATTGTAGCAGCTGTTTTGAGTAATTGAGCTGCAATATCTTCTATTACTTGTGCTATATCTTTCATCTTATTTACAACTCTTGTAGGATTTTCTCCTTATTTTCTTCGATTTTCTTCTTAGATTCAGCTGTTAAGTTTCCACCGTGAGTATCTATTGTGACAGTTAAAGGACCAAAATTCTCAACACTGAAGAGCCAAAGGCATTCAGATGAATTCATAAATCCGAAGACAGTAATCAAATTTAAAGTCTTATGCTATAAACAGACGATTTTCAGAAATAAGACTGATTATTCAACTTGAAAATATAATCAAGGTATCAGCGTTATAATGCATTCCAATTAGAAACAACAAAGCTCCAGATTTCATCAACTGGTATGTCGTGAGGTGTTTCAGGAATTAGGTCCAAGATTCTACTTCGAATGTCGTAAACTAACATATTGAAAAGATTGTTTTGTGTGGGAAATACAAAAGTACGCTCATTTTCTTTTCTTACATTCCATGTATCCTCACCTTGTTTTGAACCTATCCCCAACAAAACATCATTCCAATCACTTTTACCTGTATAATCAAACTGAATTTGTTGATTCTCAATGCGAAATCTTTGACCAATGTTCGAATCCATAGAACTTGGTAAAAACTTGCTCCAATCATTCACAGATCGAATGTTTTCTTGAATCCAAGAAGTAAATTCATTCCAAATCTGTTCATATTCGAAAATAATTGCGAATAAAATTTTAATATTAAAATGACCTTCAGCATTTCTAAAATTATATTGAGTTCCTAGAAGACTTACTTGTTCTTCTGGAACTCCTGAGTAAATTAGTCGCTTTTTCCAAGCTTCAACTATTCTATCAGATTGACTGAATTCAACTCCTCTAACATTGATTTTTATAGGAAACTGAAATAAATTTTTGCTAAAAGAAGGTTTTGCTTCAAAGAATTTATTTATATCTAACATTATTCCTAACCATTGTTTTTTATCATTATAGCCACTAACAGAGATAGGATTCATTGTTAATTTGTCAAAGAAAATAATCGGACGGGTGATATGAGTAAGATGATTGAGATTAAACCCATCAGGAATTTTGTATGGAGGAGGTAAATCTCTTAATATTTTTTGGAACCAATTTGAATCTTCTTGAAACTCATTCCACACATTATCTAAATCTTCAAGTTCAACAGTTTTATTGGAAAGCAAATTACCAATGTACATATTTTTTAAGATTAACCAGCCGTTAAATGATGAAGAATCAGATTTTATGCCTTTTAACTGAAATGCTTTTTCAAGAGAGAAAGGTGTTTCCCAATGTTGATGAATTGTATAAGGTACAATACTTTTACTTTTAAAATTCTTCAGAAGTTGTTCCTTGGTTTTTTGTCCAAGATTGCTTATTGTTTCCAGACAATGAGACACTTGACCATTTTCAAAAATTAAAAATTCTTTAAATAATCCCTCTTTGCAATGTTTCAGTATCTCAAAATAGATTAAATGATGCATTTCATTTAGATTTCTAACAATTTCATTTGCAGAAGTATTACCATCAATTTCGCATGGATTTAGATCATCTAAAGCACTTTTAAATATTGATTCAAGTTTTAAAATTGCTTTGTATTCATCAGTAGAATGTTTGCCCTTAATTTTCATCTTCTGAAGAACAGGTCCAAAACCCTCAATTTCTAGTATTATTTTGTCGTTTTTCCCTAACACAAATTTTGGAAGGAAAACATCACGATGTATTTTGGTGACTACAAATCTTTCATCATCATTAACTTTGATTTTCGTTTTTAGTACAACTTCAAGAACAATTTCATCAATTGTTGTATAATATCCTTTCTTCTTTAACATCTGATGTGCAATTCCGTGCTGCATAAGTGAAATAATTTGATTTTGTTTTATTGCACCTTCCAGAATCTGATTAATATTAACATGAGAAAGACCTGCATCAATGAGAGCATTACGTAGATTTCCAGATTTAACCTTGATGTTAAAATCATATCCGATACCTGAAGTTGTAAACTTGTATTTATTACTTAAATCCACTATTATATCATTTGCAACCTCTAAAGCGACATTGTTTTTTATCATCTGTTTAAGTCTTTGTGTTAGAAAATTATCAATGTCATTAGAAATTTGAGACGTTAATTTTATATTTTTGTTTGTTCTAATATAATCAAAGAAACTGCTTAAATCATTTCCTACCTTCATTTCAACGGTTTTTAAACAGTATTTCTCATATTTACCTTTTTTAGACATAGAGAAGAGAATGTCATCAAAACCATTGGAACTTGAAAACTTGAGTTTTAGTCCTTTTATTAAAACTTCCTTGGAAGAGTACTTAATATCATCCTTATTCCAGTATCTTCTAATTGAATCCCTTTCAAAATGTAATTTGATAAATGCTTTGAGAAAATGTTCAGCAGAATGAGTGCTCGTTATCCCATGAACTCCACATTTAGTAAGAAGTACTCGAGTATAGGATTCTGCTTCTATTTCTTCAAGCTTACAGAGAAATTCTTTCAAATCATTTGAAAGATTACTATTCATTAGTACCTTATATTTCCCACTTTTAGGATTGTTATACTCTTTCAAATAATAATTTGTTAATTCCATAATATTCTTAGAGCCATTTTCATTCAAAACACCAAAAATTTCATTTAAATTTGTTAAATCATCAAACAGATTCCTTATCCATTTTCTTGATTCAGAAGTTATACCAATTTCTGTTTTCTGAATTGCATTCCTTAAAATTTCTGATTCTTTGAAGCATACTTTAAATACATGGGCTAGATGTTCTTTTATTATTATTTCATCTATTTCTATTACTCTCTGGAAACTGTATTTAGTCTTAATATATTCTGAGTTGATATTTAGTTCAATCTTCTCATCATAATCAAGTTTTTGAGGAATTTTGTTTACTTTAATTAACTTACGTATCGTTTTTTTTACATCTTTAATCTTCCTTAATTCTTCTTGAATCTCTAACTTTAAATCGTCTAAACTGACTTGTACAAATTTTTCTTCTTCTTTTGGTACAGTTTCCATTGTTATTACTTGTTATATTATATTTCAAATGGTTTATAAACCAAAGAAAATTGTGAAAAAGGTTAACTTCGATGATCGTGTAAAGTAAAAAGAATTTAGAGAAGCTTATCTATAGCTCTTGTAGAATCTTTCTTTTATTATCTTCTATTTTCCTTTTACTCTCTTCAGTCAAGTTTCCACCATGAGTATCTATTGTGACAGTTAAAGGACCGAAGTTTTCTACTTCGAAAATCCAAAGTGATTCTGGCATTCCAAATTCTTCTAACCAGAAAACATCTTTGACTTTCTTTATTCTATCAGCAGCTAAAAGAGCTGCTCCTCCGGTAAAGTAACCATAAATACATCTTTCTTCTTGACAGGCTTTAGTTGTTCGTTCCCCCATTCCGCCCTTACCTATTATTATTCCAGGATGAAAGGTTTTTATGAATTCGTCTTGAAAAATTTCCATTCTAGCTGAAGTAGTAGGTCCAGCTGCTATAACGGTCCATTCATCATCTTCATTTTTCTTCATGACAGGACCACAATGAAATAGGCCTATTCCCTCAAAATCTACAGGTGGTTTCTTACCTTCTTTATGCAGTTCCAAGGCTTTGAGATGAGCTTCATCTCTTGCAGTTACTACAGTTCCAGTCACATACACGATATCTCCAATCTTGATTTCTTTCAGTTTTTCTGGAGAGATTGGTGTTGTCAAATTATAATCCATATGTTCCGGAAAAGGAACGATGTTTTTAAGTTTTCGAAGAGGACTTGAGAATACTGTTGATTATTATCGCTGGTTAAAGATTAAATAGAACCTTTTCAATAGTAGTTTACCAAGAATTACAATTAAAAGCCAAGTTGTTTGCTAATGAGTAAGACTGAAGAAACGATTGGAAAAATAGCTCAACTTATCAAGGAAGCTGACTCTGTAATGTTCTTCACAGGTGC
>JAGLTP010000127.1 GCA_023135215.1 Candidatus Heimdallarchaeota archaeon | reverse complement strand
TCTTCACAGAGCTAGTAGAAAATTCCTTAGTTCTCTTATTTCTGATTTAACTAATTCTCCTTATTCTCACGCAGAGATATACATAGGAGATGGATGGTGTGTTTCCGCTGAAGCAAAAGGAATAACGTTTTCTGATAATTTAAACAAAAAATTTGTTGATGTTATGCGTCTAAAAGAAGGTTTGACTAGAGATAAGAGAGGTATTATTCTAGAGAAAGCCTACCAATCTTTAGCCAAACCCTATGATTATCTGCTTTTAGTTGGTTTTCCATTTATTGGTCCTAAGTCAGCTGCAAGAAGAGCAGGAGACGTAGCCTATATATGTTCTGAACTTACTGCTTGGTGTTACAAAGAAGCTGATATTGATCTTATACCAGGATTACCGGAAGACATTGAGGCGCCAGCAGATATAGCGAAATCAGATAAACTTGAATGGATAGGATCATGGAATAAATCGCTTAAGAAGGAAGATGCAAAATTGAATGTCCGACATCCAATTCAAGGAAAACATCATTGGTTAGCTAGAATAATAATTAAGCTGATTAAACCATTTACATTACAAAAAGAATATGAGAAAACCATAAGACTGAAACAAACAAAAATAAGAGAAGATTCGAATAGATAAGAAGTGAATAAAAAAGAGTAGTTATTTTTTTCTTCTTTATTTTCTTATACTTTATAGTTAATCCACGGGATCTCATTTTCAAGTAAGTCAGAAATAATTTTAGAAAATCTTACTCCTTTAAAGAGACCTTGGAATTTCACTAGTATCCACTCAAAAGAACCTATCATTTTAAAGTGAATAAACTTTGCAGGAAAAATACTCTCAGATTGATAGAAAATGATTCTGTGATGCATAAAATGAACAAATTGCTTAATCCAATCAACAATATGAAAAAAAAAGAAAATACACTAAAATGATATTGGAAAGGAAGAGTCTGATTCAGACTAAATATTCCTTGTAAGATTACTTAGTTATCTTCTGATTCTTTTAGGTTTTTATTTTCTTCCCATTCTTTCTTAGAGCTATCACAATACCAAATAGTGTAAGTCCAGCAACAATTATGATTGATGAAAAACCTGGACACGTTTTACATGTTGAATCTACTGGTGTTTTACAAGGATAATCTGAAGGACACACTGTTACGATTACTTCATGAGTTGCTGTATTTGGTATAAATCCAATTATAGAATACTCGTAGGTGCACAAATATTTGTAGGTTTCTCCATCAATTCCTGCACCAGCAGATAGATCATCAATATTCGTATTAACAGTTATCGAGCATGTGAAACCATCATCAGAATCAATTATAACTCCATCTTTTTTGATCGTATAGGAAGTAGCATTAACCGAATCATTGCATTCAACGGGTACAGTAAGTATCCATTCTATCGTATTTCCTGTATCTCCTTCATTATAACAATAACAATCTGGAGCTTGAATAGCATCCACGAAAATTGAGCAATTATAAGCTTGAGGTTTAGGATTATCAGATAAAACTGGAATTGAAGAAATATCGGCAATTGAAGTTTGTGGGATAGCAAATATTAAAGCAAGTAAACTGAGTATTAGAAGTTTATTTCTTAATCTTATATTCATAATATAGGAACATGTATTTTTCAATAAACATTCACCTCCGTGTACCTTAAACAGTAGGCACAAGAATATTTAAACTTTTAGAGGATATGTTTATAGATTCACATATACTACATATAAACCAATAATTTGAGTATTAATGAATAATATGGGTGAGACTACCCACAATATCCTTATATATTTAGAAATAAAAATGATTAAATGTATGAATCTTAGAAGTAAATATCTGTGGAGAACATTTCTGGTTTTCGTAATTTTTGTTGCATCAAATTTTCTAGGATTTATTTTTGTTTTTGGGAAATATGAAGGAGGTTTGGAAGCTTTAGGAGTTGAAAATCCTTTTGAGGAAGAAGTTAATTTACCTTATTGGTTTTGGAATTGGATTGATATTAAAAGTAAAGATGGAAGAACTCTTTCAAGATTACATTATTTATTTGGTTTTTCAAATCCATTAACAGGAGAACAATTGCAGATAGTTTTATACTTCAAAGTTGAACCTGTGACCTATGATTTATTAGTAAATAAAGAAGATTTTTTCGATTATGTGGAAGCAAGCTTATTTGAGATAACAGCTAGTTCAGGTAATGAATCTTTAACCTATAATACAAAATATAGTATAGAAAAGTTTTCTTTAACTAATGAAGTAAGATCATATATTCAAGTTGTGAATATTCCTACTAATTGGAATATCTCTCAACAGCAATATATCACCTTTCGTTTTGGAAATTTTCGTATAATTCAAGGTTCTAGGTATTTTGATGCAAGCATGTCAGAAGGACAAACCCAGATACTTGTTTTCTTCAACAAATCAGATTTTGATTTAGTTGAATCACATACTGAAGGAACAATAAAACGAGATTTCTTTACTGAATTCTCGATTCTTCTAAATATAGCTCTTATCTATAAAATCTTATTAACTATTCTAATAGGTCTGGGAGTTATATTTCTAGCGTATATTTTTTCTTCAGAATGGTTTACTCAAAGACACAGCAAGAAGCTTACGAAAATTAATCAAAAAAAGATTGCGACTATACCACAAATAGAAATTGAAACGTCTCTAAAGAAGATTGTTCAAATCTGCAAGTCGAGATACTACTTGTATAGTATTGCATCTATTAATTTCATTTTTGCTGTTCTCATGTTCTTTATAGCGTACATATGGTTTGGAGCACCGACTGGAAAGTATTACACAATCATTACCGCGTCAATTTCAATTTGTACATTCTTAGGTTATCTTTTCTTTGTTGGAAGAGCTAAGAATAAGAGCAGTAAGATAATTGAAAAAGTAAAGATGAATGATACAGTCGTTGAAAATGTAAAGAAGATTAACAAAAGCTATGAGATATCATTTAA
>JAGLTP010000126.1 GCA_023135215.1 Candidatus Heimdallarchaeota archaeon | reverse complement strand
AATTGTTCAACAGTCTTTGCTGCAGGAGATTTAGCAAGGGATGTTGTTGTTAGAGATACTACAGCATTTGTAGCGAATAGTGAAGGAGGACTCAGTGTAATTGATGTTACTGATCCAACTAATCCTTCTCGAATTGGTTTTAGAGATACACCTGGAATAACAACGAATTTAGCACTTGTGGATGATTATGCCTTACTTGCAGATAGTTCAAACGGTCTAGTTGTAATGGATATCGCCAACCCAACAAATCCCACGATTAAAGCAACGTACAGTACAGGAATTAGCTCAGCTATTAACATTATGGTACAAGGAAATCTTGCTTTTGTAGTTGATTTCGATAATGGTATTATAGTTGTGGATATCACTGACCCAACTACACCTTCTTATGTAGGATCATGGAGTAAAACAAGTGTTTCTGATGCATTTGTTTATGGTGATTATCTTTATGTGACAGATCTTAATGATGGGCTCTCTGTGGTGGATATTACTAATCCCACTACTCCAATATTAATCAATGACCTCTCTCTTCCAGGAATTACTCAAGCGGTTTTTATCGATGGATTCTACGCATATCTCACTTGTCAATCTGGAGGTTTCCAAGTTACTCAAATTGCAGATTATAGCATTTCATTTGCTGGTTCGTATAACACACCAGGTTGGGCAGCGGATGTGTTTGTTTCTGGTTCTTATGCTTATGTAGCGGATCGTGGTGCTGGTTTACAAGTGCTTGATATTAGTGACCCTTCTACTCCCTCTTTAGCTGGTTCGTATATCACACCAAGTGATGCTTGGGATGTTTTTGTTTCTGGTTCTTATGCTTACATAGCTTGTTCTAGTGGTTTACAGATTCTTGATATTAGTGATCCTACTTCTCCCTCTTTAGCTGGTTCGAATAATACACTAGGTGAAGCTAGTGGTGTTTTTGTTTCTGGTTCTTATGCTTACATAGCTTGTTCTAGTGGTTTACAAGTGTTTGATATTAGTGATCCTACTTCTCCCACTTTTGCTAGCTCGTATCCCACAGCATTTGTGACTGAAAGTGTGTTTGTTTCTGGTGCTTATGCTTATGTAACGAATAGTTATATGGGTCTGTTAGTTCTTGATATTAGTGACCCTTCTACTCCCTCTTTAGCTGGTTCGTATATCACACCAAGTGAAGCTGGGGATGTTTTTGTTTCTGGTGCGTATGCCTACGTAACTTTACATGAAGATGGTATTTTACAAGTGCTTGATATTAGTGATCCTACTTCTCCCACTTTTGCTGGTTCGTATAATCCACCATATCTTGTTAGTGGTGTTTTTGTTTCTGGTAATTTTGCTTACTTAGCTTGTTCTAGTGGTTTACAAGTGCTTGATATTAGTGATCCTACTTCTCCCACTTTTGCTGGTTCGTATAATACACCAGATGATGCTTGGGGTGTTTTTGTTTCTGGTGCTTATGCTTACATAGCTGATCAAGATAGTGGTTTACAAATTGTTGATTTAGGAGAGAATAGAGCTAGTCAGTTTGCTTCTCCTTGTGTTGCTCAATCAGATGTTATTTTTTCAGCTAGTTCAGCTACTATCACAAGTGCAACTCTAGATGTGAATGATTCAACCCCTGCTTCCACTTCTCTAACCTATTCGCTTTCTGCAAATTGGGGGAGTAATTGGGAAGCAGTAACTCCTGGGGTAGAATGTGTTTTTAGCAATTTAGGTGATCAACTCAAATGGAAAGCTGAGTTTACCACTTCTGATGTTTTAGTTACACCAGTACTTCGAAATCTCTCTGTTGATTATACTACGAATTTAGTTGCTCCTTCTCTCGATACACCTTCTGATAGTGCCATAATGAATGATTACACTCCAACATTTACATGGTATGGAATTAATGGAGAATCAAATTATCTCTTCCAGCTAGATACTTCTACGAGTTTTACGACACCATTGCTTAATATTACACTTCCTTCATCAAGTGCAAGTTATACTCCGAGCTCCTTGCTAGCTATTGATACATACTATTGGCGCGTTGCAGGAATAGATTCTGAAGGAGATAGAGGAACTTTTTCAAATTATAGAACATTATATATTATACAAGATGCAAATCCTCCAACAATCAATCATCCTAATGATATTTCCTATGAGCAAGGCACAACTGGCAATAACATTATTTGGACGCCGACAGATTCAAATCCTTATTGGTATAACATCACTTTGAATAGTATTCTTACAAGTCATGATGATCCTTGGACAGGTGGGAACATTGTGATGGATATCGATGGTTTACCATTAGGAATTCACACTGTTGTATGTTCAGTTTTTGATCTAGAAGGATTAATGATAAGTGATACTGTAGAAGTTGAAGTGACAAGTACAGCTCCACCAAGTATTGATGATGTTGCTGATTTTGACTACGAAGAAGGAGATACAGGGAATTCAATCACGTGGCATCCTTCTGATGCAAATCCTGACTATTATTCTATCACTCGAGATGGAACTATAATTGATGATGGTCCTTGGTTAGGTGGAGATATCAATATCGATATTGATGGATTGGTTTATGGATCCTATACATTTGTTTGTTTTGTAAATGATACTGAAGGTCAATCTGCAAGTGATACAGTGGTAATTACAGTGATAGATAACGTTATGCCTACCTTAAACTCACCTTCAGACATCGTTTATGATGAAGGGGATACGGGAAACAACATCATCTGGATAGCAACTGATAATAATCCTGCAACCTACATACTATATAGAGAAGGAGTTCAAATTGCAACAAACAGCTGGAGTTCAGGAGTTTCAATAGTGATTTCTGTTGATGGACTATCAGCTGCTTCATACAACTATACTATAGTTGTTTTTGATGAAGCTGGAAATTTGGTTAAAGATGAAGTAACTGTGGGTGTTACACCATCAGCTCCTGAGTTTTATCAAAACTTTCTGATTTCCTTAATCAGTATATTAGTAGCATGTGTTTTGATTAATATCAAAAAACGAAACAATAAGAAAAACTAATTCTCTTTTTTTCCTTTTATTCATACATCTTATGGATATATTCCTTTTCTATCTCAACTTTTACATCAGGAATGTTAGTACTAAACCCATGTTCTGTAAAGTAACCCTTTATGAGATTTGCAGGAATTACTTCAAAATAAGGATTGAATAACTTAACATTTTCAGGTTTCTCTTTTGACCAAATCTGAGATGAATTATAGCTTTGAATGGAGAAAGGTAATGTCTTAAGCAAGAGCTTCAGTGTTGAGCTTACAACATAAAATGGTACATTATACTGATATGCAAAATTAGCCAGTGAATGACTCCCTATCTTATTAGCAACATTTCCATTTGGGAAGATTGTATCAGCTCCAACGATTACCATATCTGGTTTGAAAGTTTTCAATGCTAACCCCATAGCAGCGTCTACTAGATAATTGACAACGTAACCTGCATTAGTAGCTTCTAGTGCAAATTTCTTTCCCTCTAATGCCGGTCTAGCTTCAAAAATAGTGAGTTCTGGGAGATTCTCTCCACTGGTTATTTCACTTAATTGAGTTAAGCTTTTGACTATTGTACTAGAACGGGAGAAGGACATAATAGATTTACATTTTTTAAGATGCGGAAGAAGTTTGTCAATGATACATTGTCGCTGAGCATCTAGTTTATCTAAAATTCTATCTGAGATATCTTCCAAAGCTACTCCTTGATGATAAAAATCGATAAAATATATCAGAACATTTTTGAGTACTGCCATCTCTTTCTTGATTTTCATTACTTTTGAAAGCATTTCAGATAGATCACCTATGTTCTTATACTTCTCTGGATCGCTTTCGATTTCAATATCAACAATTTTCATTGCTTTTCTAACGATTTCTTCTGATCCACTAATATTATCTGCTTTCAGCTTAGTAATCTCTTCTTCAAATCTGTCTGAATACACGAAAGCTATGATTGGAAAATCATTTAAAAAGTTGTTTCTTATGTATCAAAGGAAGGAGAAATAGATACTTTTTCTATTTCTTTTTAGATTTCTTAATTCCTTTATCTGATTTTGTTAATATTTTTTCGTATCCAAAAAAGTCTAATTCATCTCCTATTATATCTGAAACA
>JAGLTP010000125.1 GCA_023135215.1 Candidatus Heimdallarchaeota archaeon | reverse complement strand
GTTCTAATCTCCTGTTGTCCATATGATTCCTTTGAAAAGGCATATAATGCAGCTAGAAATCCAGTTTGTAAAGTATGATCTGGTCTCATTTTACATGTCTCTCCCCCAAAGCACCTACTATAGTATGGTATCCCACTTTTGTCTAGAATAAACACATCATCTGGCACATTATTCACCGAAGAATTTTTCTCTTCAATCTTAATAAGGATTGACACTCATCAAAAACTACAACATCTTTATTTACTAAATTCTCATTTGTAAAATGGCAATGGTTGACTTAACAGGTGTATATATTAAAACTCTTTCAAGTTCTAACGGTGACAATCCTCGTTCAACAATTTTAGCTGCACTCAAGAAAGAAAATGTTGTGATAAATCTCTGGTCACCTTGGCATAATGTAGGTGATTATATACAGCCCTACACTTCTTTTAGAGTTTTTAACGCAGAGAAGAAAGAGAAGAATGATACTACCTTCTATTCAGTTGGATCAAAATCAATATTTGTTGTAGACCCTGATATCTTGATCAATGCAACAGCAATAAATAGTGTGTCTTTTTGTCCTCGAAGTTATTATTTGAATGAAATTGTGGGTGAATTACCTTCTCCTTACGTAGCCATAAGGGGATCAATTGTTCATGATTGTTTGAATGCTGCTCTTGTAAGTAACTCCAAACCATCTGAGGAACTTTCAGCTGTACTGGATGCGTTTTCACTGCAATATGAGAATATTGGATATACTAAAGAAGCAGTGTATCAGGATGTTCGAGAAATGGTTGAATGTCTTGATCCATTTGTTGAGAATTTGAAAGGTCAAACTATACCTGAAATATTATTTTTATCTCCCTTTTATGGAATTAGGGGAAGAATAGATGTTCTACATAATGACCATATATTTGAATTAAAAACAGCAAAACTAACAGAAGATAAGGAATTGCGTTTTTCAGATTTACTACAAGTAACAGCATATCGTTATGGTCTGGAAAATTTTACTGAACAAACTAAACCAAATGAGGGGACAGTAATTTATGTAGGTACAAAAAAAGTTGTGGAAAAGAACGCTCAACCAAATTGGGGTTTGTTACGATATGCAATGAACCAGAGAAACACGGCATACAGAGTTTCTTATTTGGGATATGAACCAAAAATTCTTCCTCCAAAAGATAAAAACAAGTGCAGAAATTGCTTTATGAAGCACTACTGTGCAATTGTGTGTGCAGGTTTAAACCAAGAACGCAACTGTTCTACATGTCATCATGAAACATATTGTACAAAAAAAGCACTACCGAAATCTCATCAAAACTACTTCAACCGATATACTCGTTGGGTAAGAGAGGAGAAAAACGAATCTCGTAGGAATTTCTCTGATTTGTGGAAATTAGAAGTCGAACAAAGAGTTGCTAAAGGTAAATCAATTAATAATTTAGTTTTAGAAAATGAAACCAAAGAAATAGGAAATACTCGCTTACTATTTTCATGCAATAATAAATCTGAATTGCGTGAGGGGGATATTGTTGTTCTTAGTCAAGGTGATATTCTCAAGGGATTTATAGTGACAGGAGTGGTGTCTTCCATTAGTGGTACTTCAATTGAGATTATTACACGTTCAATGTCAGAAAAGATTACAGTTGTGGATCAGTATTCCATTGACGTTGGTTTCAGAAGACAACAAAGAGGTCTTTTTAATCTTGTATTTCGAAAAAACAAGTATAAAGAATGTATAATTGAAGAAAAACCTCCAAATATCAAACATGTGAAAGGAGATTATATCTCTAATAATCAAATTCAGAATCAAGCAATTGAAAGAATATTGGGGACTCAGAATTACTGTCTTATTCAGGGACCCGCAGGAACAGGAAAAACCTATGTAATAGCAAAAGCAGCTATTACTCTTGCAAACAATGGTGAAAAAGTATTACTTACTGCATTCACAAATAGAGCAGTTGATAATATCTGTAAATATTTACTGGAAAATGGTTATAATGATTTTGTAAGGCTTGGAGGAACTCACTCTATTCAATCAGAAATTCGCAACTTTACTCTGAAGGCATATAAAGAAAGGAACATAGATAAATCTATAACAAAGATTCTTCAGGATATTCCAATTATAGTATCAACAACTTCCACGATTTCAAACCCTGTGTTTGAGAAGATGGGCATTCAAACTGTAATTATCGATGAAGCCAGTCAAATGACTGAAACAACCGTTATATCTGCACTGATTGAAGGAGATAGATTTGTTCTTGTTGGTGATCATAAGCAACTCCCCCCTGTAATTCAAAATCCGAAAGTGTTACAAGAAGGATTAGGCGTGTCAATATTTGAAAGATTAGCAAAAGCATATTCTGAAGATATACATCTTCTAACGCTACAATTCAGAATGAATGAAAAATTAATTGAGTTTTCAAACGACGAGTTTTATGATGGAAAATTGGAATCCTTTGATGAAGAGGTCAAATCACAATCCCTATCAAACTTAACTAATTTCAAGGAGAAATTTGGAACTTTCAAAAATGCTGAGATTTATAGTCCAGAAAATCCATTGGTCTTTCTTCCCACCAAGGGTGCGTTTATACATGATAAAAAACTAAACAAGGAAGAAGCGAAAATAATAAGCGAAATTGTTCTAAACCTTCAGAAATTAGGATTGGAAAAAGAACAACTTGGTATAATATGTCCATACAGAGGTCAAGTAGGTGAGATTAGAAGAAATTTGCCACCTGCTATTACTGTGGACACCGTCGATCGGTTCCAAGGAAGTGATCGTGAAGTTATAATTCTTTCATTAACAGAATCTGAATTTCATGGTAACAAAGGTTTTGCTGATAATCGTAGATTAAATGTTGCTATTACTCGAGCAAAGAAGAAACTTATAGTTGTTGGAGATTCAGATATCGGTAAAGGAACTCTAGGTAATTACATAAACTATCTTCAAAACAATGCTAAAACAATAGGAGCTATTAAACAAAAAGCTGAATCAAAGAAACCAGTTATCCATGAAACAATAATAATCGCAGATAGAATTCACAAAAAAGCGGAGGAAGTTGGCATAGCAAAGTTGAAAGAGAAAGAAACCTCGAATGAATGTCTCATCTGTCTAGAACCTGTCTATGAAAATGGAATCGAATGTCCTCTTTGTGAGCATATTTTTCATTTTAACCATCTGACAGCCTGGATAAAAGAGAAAGAACGATGTCCTTATTGTAAAACGAAATTAACTCTACTATCTCCTTCTTCTTGAGGGGTAGACATTCTAATTCAAGTTGATTATGACTACGATTTTTTTTCCGAAACTAACCATATATTAGTGTCCATATTCTCCACAGGATTGTAGTATAGAGAAGTAATAATACTCCTGCGGAATAGTAAGTGAAAGCATTGAAAGTGGCTTCACGAATACTATCTTTACTAATTGGATCAGAACCAACTATTTTTTCTTTTAAATTTGAAACTGCTGCTGATTGACCAAAATTCCCCATGCATGCCCCTAGGAAAACTACTAAACCAGCCTCTCCAAAAGTAAAATATTGCATAAAGTAGAGAATATAAACTAAGTCCTGGTTAAAACCGAAATAGATTATTAATCCTGCTATCACATCAATTATCACAAATACTAGAGAAGTAATAAAACCTAGGAAAACAATTCTAGGCCAATTTACTCGAATTTCTTTTTTTTCCTTCTCTTCTTCTAATTCGATGTTGTCTACTTCTTTGTTTTTCCATTTCTTTTCCGGTTCATCCATTAGTTTTCACTGTCTTGTGTGATTACTGCTCCACAATTAGAGCAGAAATTTGATTTAGTTTTCTCTAAATTTCCACAAATCATGCATGTTCTAGAAGGTGTATTGTTGTTGAAAAGATTTGTATCTGTTATAGGTTTCAGTACAATGTTTTTATTTTCTATAGAAATTGAGAAATGTTTTGGATTATCTATTTTCTGTAATATTGATTTCGGAATAGCTAACCTACTTTGTCTGTCCACAGCCAATAATCTGCTCTTGTCTAATTTTCTTAGATGTATTTGACTACTATGTTGTCCTAGAACAATACCATCTTTCAGCTCCAAAATTCTATCAGCTCGTGTAGCAACTTGTTGGGAGTGTGTAACTATACATATAGCAATTCCCAGTTCCTCATTAATTTTATCAAATAAGTCTAAAATACTCTCTGCTGTTCTTACATCTAGATCTCCTGTAGGTTCGTCTCCAATTATTATTGTTGGATTAGTAATTAATGTTGTAGCAATAGCTGCCCGTTTTCTCTCCCCACCAGAAAGCGTGTTTTGTTTTTTATTCCTTTTATCCCATATCCCTAAGAATTGTAGAAGGAATTCAGTCCTTTCTTTAATTATGTGAGATTGAACCTTTGCATAGTAACCTGCTAATTCAATATTCTCCTCTACTGTAAGGTGTGGTAGAAGTCTGCTGTCTTGAAAAATCACACCTGCAAAATTCCGTCTTGCTTTAATAATTTCTTCAAGTGATGATCTTGTAATATCCTTTGCTAATCCTTTCCAGAACACTTTTCCAGATGAAGGTTTCACCATCCCTGCAATTATAGAAACTAATGTGGTTTTCCCAGAACCACTTGGGCCAATTAGAAATAGTTTTTCTCTTGGTAATACTTTGAAAGAAACTCCTCTCAATGCTTGAGTTTCTATTTTTCCAGTCTTATAAATTTTAATGATGTCTTCAACTTCTAAAATGGACATTGATTCAATATCAATACTTGATGTATCATCTCCTGATGGAATATTGATATCTGAAGGCATCAGAAAAATCTCCTTTTATGCACTAATAAGATTGTTTATCTTGTTAAAACTTTGCAATTTACTTGGCTTATTTACCGCACTAGTAGTGAATAATCTGAAATAGAAAAAAGAATAGATATTTTGTCTATTGACGAATTATTTTCTTAGTTTTCAGGGGTTTCTTCAAATACCAACTCTGGAGCTTGTCTTGCTCTGATAAATTCTCTGACCTTTCTAACTGGAAAATCTATGTTCTTCCATATGTTATCAAGATTTCCTATTACTATGAAGAAGCCATAAATAATTAAGAAAGGAATCATAAAAATCAACCACATAGTGAAAGAAGATCCAACAGGATGATATTGACCCTGCGATTCATACTCGAAACCATAAACTAAGAATTTATTTGTTACCCTTTCAACGAACAGCGAATAGAATATATCCTTAAAACTTAATTCGATGTCACCAGTCATCAGAGCTAAAGATGTTCCTACAATTACGCATCCCACAAAGACACCAACCAAGAAAGTACTTGCTTTTGGTAGATATTTTGTTTTCTTTATTTTCTTGAATACTATGAAATTGTAAACAGCTGCTATAAAAGCACCCAATAAGATAGGTATCCAAACAATCCAGAAGTAAGTCTGTGTTCCTTTTGGACTAAGATCGTTTAGTAAAATTGGAGATCCATTTATATGAACATTTGAACCCCAAATATCAGGTACATTGTAGAATCTATGTTTTTGATTAAAAGCAATCTCTGAAATGGGATCTGCTCCGTTTCTGAAGAATCCACTATCAACAAGTATGAGAAGTGTAAATCCTAAGAATAGTGCAACCATGGGTGCAAAAAACCAAATTACAAAAGGTTTAGCAATAAATCTTAAGGCAGGATTTTGATTAGAATTCAGTCCATAAGTAAGAAAAACTTCCATCCAGTACCTTGGCCCATCAAAGAAACTTTCACCTCTCAAGGTATTAGTTATACACATAGTCAAGATACTTATCAACCATGTGACGAGAAGATATATTCCAAATGGTGAATGAATTTTCTTCCCGATGAATTTTAGGGTAGCTAAAGACCAATCTTTCCATACTTCCCCAAATGATCGAGGACGCATATCTGTGGAGTGAGCTGTTTGCTCCTGTGATTCAGTGCTTTGCGAAACCATAATGATACACGTGCCTATAAAACAATAAACATTTTAAACCTTTTCTCTTAATAATCAATTTCGTTTAAGAAAATGCTTCAACCAAAATGCTTTAAGATGTTTTTATTGTGAAAAATTTAACCCTTTGAGGAAAGCTCATGACTGATGAACATGCTCTAAGCTTAATTAGTGCTGGTATTGATGTGGGAACAACAACTTCTCATTTAATTTTCTCGAAACTTAAACTTGAGAAGGTGTTTACTCCCAGAGGGGTGAAATTCGAAGTAACTGAAAGAGAAATTCTCTACAAAGGAAATATTATCTTGACTCCTCTACTTGATGGGCAAGTTATTGATTATTTAAAATTAGTCGGATTTCTAAAACAAGAATACCAAGTCGCAAAAATCTCAATAGAAGATATTGATACAGGTGCTGTTATTATAACCGGTGAAAGTGCAAAAAAAGAGAATGCTGAAGAACTAGTTAAAGCTTTAGCACACAAAGCAGGGAAGTTTGTATGTGCAGCTGCTGGTCCTAATTTTGAGTCAGTTATCGCAGCTATGGGTTCCGGAGCAGTAAATTATTCAAAAAAAGAAAAGAAGACAGTTATGAACATAGATATTGGAGGGGGAACAAGCAACATTGCTATCGTTAAGGATGGGGAGATAGTTGATGCTGCTTGCGTTAACATTGGAGGAAGATTATTAGCTTTTGATCAAGAAAACAAGATAGTGAGGATAGAATCCCCAATTAGGATTTTTGAAGACGATATAGGAATAAAGTTTGATGATGACTTGAAAATCTCAGAAGACCAAAAAAGAATACTAGCAAGAAAACTTGCTGAGAGCTTGTTTGAAGTGTTGAATCAGAAAATTCATTCAAATTCGGCAAAGAAACTTTTAATGACGAATCCATTAGATTATGAGGGGGAAATAGATGAATTTATGTTCTCAGGAGGAGTAGCTGAATATATTTACCAAAAAACAGATAATGATTACAAGGATTTGGGTAAATATCTTAGTGAGGAAATTCAGCGAATAATCAAAGAAACAAAGATAAAAATTCATGAGCCATCAGAATTAATCCGTGCGACAGTCATTGGGGCTGGACAGTATACTCTACAAGTGTCAGGTGTTACTACACATGTTTCTGCTTCAAATGTTTTACCTCTGTATAACATACC